>JASLVI010000014.1 GCA_030741455.1 Candidatus Poseidoniaceae archaeon
GTCAAGAAGACCTCGCAAATGCGACCATCATTGGCCCTGTTGTTCCAACCGGAGGTGTCGATGATGGCATCCCTCCTGCTCGACTCGAGAATGTATGGGCGATTGATACGCCTGATGACGAAGGTGGTCGGATTACTGTTGGATGGGATGTAAGCGATGCTGACGATTGTGCATACTATGTTGTCTACATGATTACGGGCGTGGTATTTGCGAACGATCCAACCTCTGTAGCAGGTTTCTCAGAATCGACTGTTGTCAACAACTGCGATGATAATTCAACGATTGTCTCACAACTTGATGGGCTTCCGCTTGTTGATAATCTGGAATATTACATCGGGGTTGTTGCCTTCGATACGTGGCTTAACAGCAATCCGAATGATGTTCAGATTGTAACAGCGACACCAATCGACAACTCCGGTGGTGCAGCAATGCCTCCAACTCGTATCGAAAATATCCAAGCCTACGATCATCCGGATGATGATGGAACCGCCATCGATGTAGTTTGGTCGATTTCAGATGCTGGAGATTTCAGTAAATACATCGTTTGGGCTGCTGACAAGCCAGTTGATGATGTTGGATATCTGTGGAACCTACACGGTGATGACCCTGCAACATGTGGATGTATTGTTATCGATAAGCAATGGATTGATGAGGACAAGAATCCAATCGAATTGACATTGAATACTGCATTGTATGGCGTTGGAACACAAACGGATCAGTTTGGACTAGCAGACGCTCCACAGTTGATACGACCAGGAATAGAACTGTTTGTGACCGTCACTGTTCATGACCTTGCAGGAAACGTCTACACCGATTCTTTGCTCTCTGCGAGTGTTGTACCAATCAACAATTTCGAAGATACAACACCCCCGCCTCGTTTGACCAACATTAGCCTAGCCGATCGCCCTATGGATGATGGTTCAGCACTCTTTGTAGATTTCGAACTATCATCGGCGAGTGATGTCTATCAGTACGAAGTATACGCTGCATCATGGTCGTTCACAAGTGTTGGTGTCGGTGCCGATGGACCTAATGCACCCGTCCTTGTATTGGAGAGATCTCCTAACCTACCAGCCCTCATTACAGAACTTGCTGGCGACATACCTGTGCTTCCTGGCCAGGAAACATGGGTCGCAGTTGTCCCTGTGGACTCTTCAGCGAATTCATTGAAGAATGACTTGACGGTTGTATCTGCACAATCTATTGACGATGGAATCACCGATCCAGGAAACTACCTTCCAAGCATCGAAGGTGTGACACTCGCATGGGTTGAAGAGACCAACATTCTCGTCACTTGGAACCATTCAACAAACATCAACGTCGAGGGCTATCAAATTCATATTCGTTCGATCGATTTCATGGATATTTCAGATGCTACACTGCTTGATAATGTATCAACTGCTAACTCATTTGTCATTACAAAGGATGTTTTCCCTGACCTTGTGAATTCATCCGACTGGTATATCTCGGTCACCACATTCGATGCGAACGGTGTCGTTCGTGAAACTGTTGATGCGAAGAAAATCAATGCGGTTGATTCGACGGGGCAAATTCCAGAAGAAACAGGTTCTGAGAATAATCTTGAATCCTTATTGACAACACCGAACCTCATCGCTGCTGGTTTAGTTCTTGTTTCCCTCATCCTCTTGCTTGCAATTGTTCGAGGACGTGGAAGAAGATCCCAGAAGGATAAGGAATGGGAGATTCAAACAGCCACATGGGGAATCAGTGACGACCCATGGGACAAACCTCCTCAGTCCAGTGTGCCTCCACCACCACCGACTACACCTGCACAAGCTGAATCGCTCTTCCAGGCTGCTGAACGAATTGAACGTCAAGACACTGGCCGTGAACAATATGTTGCACAGAGACCAGTTATGAATCCAGTCCGAGCACCGATTGATGATACATTGCTCAACGACCTTGATATCGGTACGTCGCAGAAACAATCGAGTTCTTCCATCGATACATCGTTCTTGGATGACTTGTTGTAATACCGTGATGCTCAAGGCATAGTGCGCAAAGGACGGTTCATGAGCGAGGATGGTCAGAGCCCTCGCTCATCCGTTTTCACGACGATGAGATTCTCAAAGGCAAGCGGTGTTTTCCTTCTTTCGCAGCACATTGTTCGATTGATAGAACACGCAACGAAATTAAGAATTGATCATTCACATATTGATGAGAGTTCCATTGTTGAATACTTGAAACTGAACCCTCCTGAGTTAAATGAAGGCCTCGTTCGTGTAGAATTAACCAGTTCTGCAGAAATCAACATCACGTATCGTCCATTCAGAATTCAAAACGAACTCATTGATGCGATGACCCATCCAAGCCCACGTTGGCCAAAGCGTATTGCTGGAACAAAACACGGTGCGTGGTCAGCATATATCGAAGCAAGAAGTGATGCCGAAAGGAAAGGAGCCGATCTAGCGTTGCTCGTCCATGATTTTTCCATCGTGGATGGCGATTGTTGTTCACCCATTGTTCTAGACGAAGATGGTGTCCTTTGGCTTAGTGGGTCGCCGTTGGCGGTTGATTCGATTACGTTGAAATTATTACGACCATTTCTACTCGCTTCGGGCTATCACATTCAAACAGGTCAACTCAACGAACGCCTTGTTGCTCGATGTGCTGAAATGGTCGCTGTTGGGACGGGCGTAGGTATTGTAGGCATTGAGTCAATCGATCATGAACCTGTTGGAGATCGTCAATCACGTCTTTTCAGGTCCTGTAGTTCAGCACTAGAACAACTCTACAACAATTCAGAACATTGGAAAGAGGTGTGGTGATGAAGCCATTGGACGCTATTCGGCAAGGCCTCATAGAAGATGGGCTCTTAGGACAGAATGCTGAGAATTATGGCTCACCAGATGAACTTATGCTGGTTTCTGCAGGCCCTGTAAGCCACCTTTCCCGTTTTTCATTGCTCTGTGGACCTTCAAAGAGAAGGGTCATTATTCGACAACCGCCAAAAGAACAGCTACCTGTTGCAAGACCGCATTCACCTCTTGCTGGAGAAATTGATTTAGCCACCAATTTACCGTTCACATTTCAAAGAGAAATCTGGGATGGTATTTCTTGGAAACCTGATGTATCCGCATCAAGTACGTCTCTTTCTATTGGATTGAGAGAAATCTGTACTGCTTCAAATGATCGGTTTTCACCACATGGTTCTGAAAATATACCATTCATTGGCCCATTTTGGGCAGGGGCATTGTCCTATAATTTAGTGCAGATGACACAACCTCTCCGTTTGCAACACCCTCCACAAGAAGAGGATTTACTCTGCGTTTTATGGGAAATCGAACGCTGTGTCGTACATGACAAAGAAAGCGAACATTTTGTTGTTTTATCGACAGATGCTGAATGGAAAGATAGAGCAAATCAATGCCTATCGAATGCTCCGTTGGAATCGGTCACATTTGATGTATTGATTGGCGAGCAGCCAACTTCAAATTGCACAGATCTTGAACATGAGCAGATTGTCAAGTCTGTTCAATCTTCCATCATCGACGGTCAACTGTACCAACTCAACTACGGACGTTCGTGGGAGGGAAAGATTCTATCCGAGCCCTGGGATGTTTTCTGCCATTCTACAGCATCAAATCCCGCACCGTATTCTGGATTTTTGCATATGAGAGATGAAGCATTTGCGCTGATTTCTGCTTCACCAGAATCACTTCTTACCACTAAAAATGGGATTATAACGACCGCTCCAATCAAAGGAACTGCGCCGAGGGGTGCATCAGAAGCTGAAGAATTACTTCTTCGCGAAGATATGATTTCTGATCGTAAAGAAAGAGCTGAACATCGAATGCTCGTCGACCTCATGCGGAACGATGTTGGCCGTATCTCAAAACCGAACCAGGTTTGGGTCGAACGGTTTGATGTTGAAGCCTACGCTGAAGTTCAACATTTAGTCTCACGGATTAAGGGTCGATTGAATGATGGTATCGATGTATTTGATGCGATTGAAAACGTGTTCCCTGGAGGGTCAATCACGGGTTGCCCACGGACCGTTGTCTGTGCAGCAATCGATGAATTGGAACAATACCCTCGCTCCTTCTGGACAGGATCAATGGGTTGGTTTGACCCCTCAACAGGCGATTCATCATGGAATATTTTGATTCGAACAGCAGAACTTCACAAAAATGCCAATGGTTGGTCATCTAGAGTGACTGCCGGCGGCGGAATTACCATCGAATCAAATCCAAAATCAGAAGTCGCTGAAGCGAAGTGGAAAGCAAATGGACTCCTTCGATCATGTGGTTGGCTTGAGGATACGGTTCCTTCAACACCGATCAAACACCTTTCCATTCATACTCTTCCACTTGAAAATGAACAATTAAATCACGAAGTTTTGACCTCAATTCATACAGAAGATTTCGCAAAGAATGCGGTCTTGTTAATCGATAATTTGGATTCTTTTACCTACAACATTGCTCACGATATTTGTGGTCTTGGTCATGATGTAAACATTGTTTCAGGAAGGGATGCTTCGCAACAATCTGCTCTTGAAATCCTTAAATTGCTCCAACCATCACATGTTGTTCTCGGCCCAGGCCCGGGATGGCCGCAAGATAGTTCGCTGACAATGGATTTTGCAAAACTTGCGGTATGTGGAAATACGCCTCCTCTTCTCGGAATTTGTCTTGGACATCAAGCAATAGGTCTTGCAGCTGGTCTTGAGGTCGTCCCAAGTCCGATTGGGCCAGTTCATGGCACACCTGTCAAGTGTTTACATGAAGGAAATGGCTTGTTTCAAGGATTGGAGGATCTGTCCATGACACGTTATAATTCTCTCACACTTATGACGAGTGATTGTTTGGGCCATGATAATATTGTTATTGATGCAACCGATGACACCAAGTCTCTTGTTCTCGGGCTTCGTTCAACACAAGCAACTGTCTTTGGTGTACAATTCCATCCTGAATCTGTTGGCAGTCAATCCGGAGTACAAATCCTATCGAGATTTCTTGAATATTGAGCGCATGGTTGAAATGACGGCAGTATTTGGAGAGGAATGAGGGAAGAAGATGCCAATCTGTCGACTCTGTTCTGGAACCTACCCACGCGAATTTTTCATTCATGGGAATGGACCTAACACGCAAGTCTGTTCACGATGCGGTATTGAGCATGGTTATGTCAGCAAAGATGAGGTAGCAAACCTCTATGATGATACACTGAAGTCAGCACGTCTAAGCACAGTAACACGTCGCTATCGCCCTTTCCTGTACCTCACAGTTTTGTGGACGATTTACATCACCACAGTTCGAAGCATTGACCCATGGGGCTGGTATATGCTCATCATGCTGGCAATTCTAACACTCGCTTCGGTTGTTCTCTTCTTCACAAGTGCTGCAAAATATTCCAGTACACTTGCTCGGCTAACGCCTGAATATGAGCGGCCCAAGGGTCACTGAATTCATTTCGAATGGATCCTTAGAACATCTCCATCAGAGAGTTCATGATCAGCACCAACGATTCGTCGTGTACGTCCATCAACACCTTTGATGAAACCATCTCCAAGATCGGAATGCACCTTGTAAGCGACTTGTTTGGCTTGTATTCCGTTCTGAACGACAAAGGCATCAGGCAATACATTCCCATCTCCATCGGTCCAATGGGTTTCATCTTGGACAGGATAAACAACAATACGTTCAAGTTCATCGAAAAGGACCTGATCCAATAGTTTCGTTAACCCAGTCCCTTGCAATTTGTTCAAACGTTCACCGAGAACTGTCATTCCTTTCATCTGAGCATCGCTCATGGATTGGTTCTGATTCAATTCAAATGAAGTTGAACCGGATGTATACGAAATAAATCCAGCCTTGTTTGCTTGACGAAGTGCCAACTCTGTTTCAGCCGAACAAGGTGTAAATTGAGAGAGTGTATCTTGAAGGTGTTCAAGTACACCAGCTGGAGCCATGTCCGCTTTATTTCCTGCAATAAAAATAGGAAACAATTGCTTTCGTAGTGAAGAGGCGAGAAGAATCAAGACATCATCGGACCAATCCCAAGGAGAGGTCATATCCTTGTGGAGTTGGGTGAATGTATCAAAGGCACGTTGACACATGGAATCTGTTGCCCCTAATCCGGAAAGACGCTCTTGCAGAAATTGTGTGAAACCTTTCACACCTTCAGCTTGAATCCGACGAGCACCGCGAGCCCAGCCCTCTTTGATTAATCCTAAAACCCAGGCATCAAGTTCCTCTGTAAGGAAGGTGATTTCTGCAAGTGCTTGTTCAATCGCTTGCTCTTTTGTTGCTTTCAAACCTGTAGGATTTCCTTCTGCATCGGTTGTCCCTGCAACATCAATTACCTGAATCAATGCATCACATTCTGCTAAATCGGATAGGAAGGCATTACCCCGGCCACGTCCTTGACTTGCCCCGGGAACGAGCCCTGCAACATCGACCAGCAAGCATGGAACGTATCGCCTATGCCCTTCGCAGGACCCGGTGCGTGGATTGCATATACTGCCTCCACGATCATCACTGAGTTGTGTACGGCCGTCTTGCTGAAGCCGTTCTCGTAATGATGCACATGGACAAAGTTCTCGACCTGAAACAAACGAAAATCCAACGTTTGGTTCAATCGTACAAAATGGATAATTTGCAATATCTACTGGAATCAGTGTCGATGCTGCAAAGAAAGTCGATTTCCCGACGTTTGGTTTACCAACCAATCCAATTCGCACGGTTTGACCGCCTCGCTTCACTCTTCTTCGGTTACACCAGAGCGAACTCTTGCAATGGCGATGTCAAGTTCTGGTAGATTTACTCGGCCGTCTCCATCAAGGTCGATATATTCCATGAGTTTTGCAATGTCCCATGGAGGAAGATCAGCGATGTCAGCACTGCGAAGTGCTTGCTGTAGTTCGTAGCCATCGATAAGTCCGGAGTCATCCAAATCGATTGATCGGAAGAATTCAAAGATGCTCATCTCCTTCTTTGCGAGATAGTCAGACAACATCTCCAATTCATTCTTTTCAACTGGGAATTCATCGATTTCATC
The DNA here is from genome assembly GCA_030741455.1 of Candidatus Poseidoniaceae archaeon. Taxonomy (GTDB): domain Archaea; phylum Thermoplasmatota; class Poseidoniia; order Poseidoniales; family Poseidoniaceae; genus MGIIa-L2. The sequence continues at coordinate 7,018 of JASLVI010000014.1, forward strand.
GTTATGAAGCGTTGATGAAACATCGATGATTGTCATGCCACCGTCATCTTCAACATCGGCTCCAACGACAAGAACGGTATCAACTCCAACACCTCGTTGCAAGAGTTTACGAATTGAAGATTCGCCACGTTGCATGGAGTATCGAGATATGTCCGACGTGGTTGAAACCGTTGTATCAACCTTCAGTCCACCAATGGATGTTCGGATGAGATTCAAGAACAAGAGAATAACACCAATCGAGCCGAAGTAGAAGAGGACTGCAGCGGTCAGACTGAAACCACCATCGGTCATAACAACGTCTTCGCTACCAGAGTCAAGCAGTGCTTTTTCAGTGAAGTCTCCCATCAACTTTGCAACTGTCGAAGTAACGCTACCGAAAGCGATGAGCATTGTTGACAAGGAAGCAGATGATGGGGAAGCAAGTTTTCGATCAACGGCTAATGGATATGATTCTGCAACACAAGCGACAGCCATGAGTCCGCCGACAGTCCACATGAAGCCGATATCGACGGTTGTGGCCATATCATTCAATGCACCTAGGCCGATGAACACGTCAAGTGAAGTGAAGTATCCTCCAATAGCATACAATGGGAAGAATACCATTGCAAGGGTTGCTGCCAACGCACCAGGCCGAGATACAACACCTGTTGCATTGCCGAGTGATGTCATGATGATGTTGACCGAACCCGCCATGATTGGCAAGAGCGCAAGTGTCATGAGGATGGCACCGAGATTCTCAAGGAGTGTGCCTGCATCTGCCGATGATAGCATGAATGGAGGTAAGGTGAAGAAGAGAAGTAGAAGGCTTGCCTTTGTCATTGAGTCTGACCAAATCGGGCGACTTGCTGCTCGAGGTACAACATGGTATGCAACCGAGAAGATGAGCGCAATGAGTGTCCATGATTGAGACATTCGCTCTCCGAGCCAAACTGTTTGCGTTGAGTCTGCTAGTTCACCAAAGAATCGGAATTGTGAACCAAAGATGAATGAGGCAAGCGCCATGAACATGAACCAGTTACTCGCTGAGATGGTGTCGCCTTTTCGTTGTGCTACTGTAAGGAGAACGTTGATCATCACTGCAATGATAATGAATGAACGCAATGCATGCATGAAGAGGTCTTGGAGCAGATCTTCATTTGCAGCCGTCAAGTCAATAACAAGCCCGAGAATTGTTGGTAGAAGCATGGATGAAATGGTCAGTACTGAAAACAGCAATCCTGTCAAACTCGCATTGGCCTCACTTGCAAGACGTCCAGCTCCAGCTCGTGCTGCAGCAACCAGACCGCCTCCGATAAGAATCGAAGTCAAACCGGTCATCAATGTCATGTCAACAAATGTAGACAATGCGCTTCCGTCGTCATATTCCCATCCAATACTTGCTAACGAATCAAGGGCGGTACCATCATAGTCATGCCAAAGAGCAAGGAATGTCCCGATTGCTGCAAATGTTAGCCAAATCATTCCAAGATTCATCCATGTCTTCGAACCACTTCCCTTGTCGTCGTTGAATAGATCAACGATTCCAGCAGGTGCTTTGGTGAGGAGGAAGAGTCCGAATTGTCGCATGGGTTCAGCCATATTTCCAATCCCGCGTTGGAGATAGAATGTTGCAAATCCAACGACTGTGAAAAAGAAAAAGAGTGCGATAAATACTGCATCCATTCATATCACCTCAATCTGCTAGGACCTCGCCCGCTAATGTGGATACAATCGCACCGAGTCCAACGATGAAACCGAGTAAGTAGTACCAAATCCCTGAGCCGCCAAGATTTGACATCAACGGGACAACATCGCCGATGACTGGGATGTTATCCCATCCAAAGATTGTGCTGAAAAGACCAAACATTCCGATGGTCACAACCGAGAGCAAAACGAGAATAATACGGCTTGAAGATGGTTCTGCAGTTCCGATGACTGCATCAGGGAGTTCTGTGCTGTTCGACATACCTTGACCTCACAAGTCCAAGATGGACATGCCTGCGACTCAAAGCGCGGTGATAAACATTCACTAAGAGCATCATTGAACCGCTCGATAACTTGATTATTCAAGGTGAGCGGAGAATGTTGGTGAGAGTGCCCCGTCTTGGCATTGATGTCCCGAGAGGGGCGGGTATGGTTCGGTCATTTGTTAGTTCTTGATTCCATTGATTTTTACAGACGCAATCCAATCCCTGAAACTCGTCCAATGATCCAGAGACCGCATAACGCTCAATGGCTGCAACGACTTCAGCATCACATTCGCCACAGTTGTGAGATCCACGTATTTTTCCACCTGCTGTTGGATGGATAATCAGACGCGAAATCTGATCTTCATCTCCGTTCATTCCTCCATTTGGATGGACGATATGGTGACTCTGTTGAATGAGTTCAACCAAGGACCAAAGCCACGGTGGCCGGTATTCTCGATGGCGATGAAGGCGATCGATGACAGTTCCTCGTTGGATGTTCATGGGATTGATGGAAATCTCATCACTCTGTTCTGCAACGGCTTCAATCCATTTTACACAATGATCGAGTGCATCAGCTTCACTCATGAATGGGGGTTTGAACATTAGGTATGTCTTAACTCGGATGTTGTACTTCTTGAGGCGTTCAACTGCTCGATCCCATGAGGCTGCAGAAAATCCTTTGTTCACATGGAATCGTAAAACTTCATCATCGTATGCTTCTAAACCAATTGCTACCGTAAAATTGGGATTGATGGATGTAGCCCACGCCAACTTTTCTTCAGACAATTGCTCAGTTCTACTCTCAACGATGAGTTCTTTTCCAAGTTCGAAACAATCCCGTAAGACTGTTTCTTGGAAATCGACTGGAATTTCCCGATCTTCCAGTAGCGAACCAGACGTGTAGACTTTGACCATCGATTGGCCTTCAAAATCTGAAAATTTTTCCTTCGCATGTTGCCATTGGGCATGGAGATCGTCGCTTGTCACATCATCGCGTGTGTCGTTGAAATAACCACAAAATGTACAACCTGAAGACCACCACCAATGGCAACCTTTGGTTCGTAGAATAACCGTTACGGCCGAACAAGGTTCGCCTTCAGTCGTCATCTCTGGAGTAGAATAAACAGTTGCAGGAAATGATGCGTCCCAAGATTGTTGGCGCTCCTTTGCCCATGGTGTATTTGCAGGGGCTTTTACAAGATCGTGAATCTTGAGACTCTTTGATGAATCCCCTAAAATCGTGAGAGGTTTCTTCGATGACAATCTAGCACCTCCTTACTCTTCTTCGGAAATCCTTCGGAAGAGAATATCCGAGCCCGCTTTCACAAACTGGCCTTTTGGATGCTGAGAATGGTTGTCTTCGGCTGAGATGACTTGGGGCTCATAAAGCGCTGCAGGAACTCGTACATCGACTCGACTACCGAGGCGAATCATTCCATAACGCTCGCCTCTTCGAAGTGTATCTCCAATCCCTTTCCAAGGTACGATTGTTCGAGCAAGAGCGCCTGAAATTTGCATTACTTCAGTGCGTTCACCATCCTCTGCTTCGAAAACAGTACGAACGCGTTCATTGTATTCGCTTTCTTTACGATATGCTGGTGCAAAGGGGCCACGACGGCGCCCCTTGCCCGTTCGATGTTCCATCGCAATAATCGTCGCTGAACGTGGTGCTCGATTGACATGGACGTCAAGAGGTGACATGAAGATGGCAACGCGCCAAACATCTGAATCATGAGGCGTTCCTTCAACAGGTTCGAAGCGCTGTTCGGTCTCAAACGTTAGAGGGTTGTCACATGGTTGAGGATACCAGTCGCCTGTGTGCTCATCGCTCTCTATACCCTGCTCATCTCGTTCGTTTTGAGATGGGCGACGACCATTTGCTCGCTCTCGACGAACAAACATGACATGTCCATCTGCGGGTGAAACCAGAATACCCGATTCTTGAGGAATTGGGCGGTCAGGATCTCGCCAAAAATTGGCAAAGAAGACTGCTATCATCAAACAAAGAACACCCAAAAGCGGTAACAATCCATTCAATGAATCAAGATAGATTCCACCGACGAGAATTGCAATCCCTGCGAGTGCAAATGTCGCTACTGGAGCGTGACCTCCCTGAGCAAGGCCTGCCAAGATGGTTCACCTCAGTTATCGGCCCATGGATCAACATCAGAGTTCCAGGTTGCTTCGGCTTCAGCGGGCGCCTCAGCTTCTTCAGCGACCTCTTCTGAATCCTCTGAGGATTCTTCTTCTGCTGCCTCTTCGACGGCTTCTTCTTCTGCGGGCTCTTCGGCGACTTCTTCTGAAGGCGCTTCTTCGACAACACCTTCTTCAATAAGTGCTTCAGCTTCATCAACGGTCATTTCAGCAGCACGTGCTTCGACCATCTCATCCATACGTTCTGTGAACGCTCGGGACATGTGTTGGGATTCTCGTTCGGCTTCGACCGCACGCTCAATCATCTCGTAACGTTCCTTGATGGCCTTGTTGAGATCCTCAAAGAGTGTCATGTGAGAAACATACCAATCGTCACGAGCTTTCATTTCAGTAACAGCGAGTTTCAAATCATTGTCAAGTTCTTCCGCAATTCCAAAGACTTTGCCGAGACGATCTTTCTCTCGAGAATACTTCTCTTCCATTGTTTGGAGAGCAGGTTCCAAATGCTCAACACGCTTGTCAGCCTTGGTAGCCTTCATCTCAAGTTCACGAATACGGAAATCTTTCTCTGCGATGAGGGATTCTTGCGCTTCACGCTCAATCTCTTTGTCGATAATTTCTTTTTCAAGGACTTCGATCTCTGCTCGTGCATCAACAAGTTCTTTTTCTTGTGTTTCATACGCTGCAAAGAGTTTCTTTAGACGGTCTGTTTCAGTGGCGAGTGCCTCTTCAAGCTGGCCGATTCGAACTTCGGGAGTGATGGTTCCTTCTTCACTCATTTTTTCACCCGGAGGCATGCCTCCACATCAACCCAGCCGCCTTTACCCTATGAAGCCGACGCCTCGTTGAGGACGATTGCACACTTCTCAGTCCTAGGTTCCATGGACGACTAGAATTTCTGTTTAGGGCCGCCAGGGAACAACCAGCGACTGGATTTTGTGGTTGCTTTGTCTTCGTTCTTATCGTATTTTTCTCTTCTAACGACTACGAGTGATAGGAGGACAATGATTGCTATTGCCGCCACAATGAGGAAAATGATGTTGGTATCGAGAGAGGTTTCTTCTACTGAGCGTGTACCATCATTCGGGTACGCATCCGTGTTATCCCCAACGCCATCACCGTCTGTATCGGTTGTTTCAGATGCGTCATTCGGGAATGCGTCTAGGGAATCTACTGTTCCATCTCCATCAGAATCTCTTTCGATTATTTCAATCGCATTCTCAACAACAATTGTTTCTCGAATTCCCCCTATTTTCAGCAAGGTTATTTGAAGATCATATATCGACATTTGAGCGGATTCAGGGGCCTTAATTTCAACCTTCCAAACATTATTTTCTGAGGCAATAACTCTGCCACGTAAGTCTGATTCTTCTTCCCAATCACCTTGAGGAGCAGGCCCCGTCACAGAGGCGAATGGGGCGATGTTGTAATCGACCAGTTGCAGCGTATTTTTGTCACCCCATTGACCATTCCCTAGTTGCCCATATTTTCCGCGAGCCCAGCAAGAGATTGATCCGTTTTCAGACAGACCGCAAGTGTGGTCATAATTCACACTCAAATCAACAATATTTGTGGGCCCTTCAACAAACATTGGCGTGGGATAGACACCGCCAGTTACCCCAATTCCAAGACGGCCGTAACCATTGTGCCCCCAACAGTATAGGCTGCTATTTTCTAAAATGGCGCAGGAATTGAAGGGGCCTACTGCAACCGATACTACTGATGAACCGGCCGGTAAATGAGGATAAATCGGAATGGGACGATTTGTTGTTGTATTCTCTCCAAGTTGGCCATGATTATTTTGACCCCAGCATGCGACTGAGCCATTGTCAAGTAAAGCGCATGCATGGTGATCTCCAACGGAGAGGTCTGTCGCTGCCCGGCCTTCGGGCAATTCAACATTTGAAGATGGAGTATGAATCGTATCGCTTGTATCGCCATTGCCAAGTTGGCCCAAGTTATCTCGGCCCCAACACATCACGCCTCCATCATCAAGAAGTATACAGGTATGCGAATGTCCGGGCTCGACCTTCACAACTTTCCGATCTGATGGAGTCGTAATCGTTTGGGGCGTGTATTTGTCGCTTGTCTCCGAGTTTCCATTTCCTAAGGCACCGTGCGAATCAAGTCCCCAGCATGTCAATGTATCATCTTCTAGAATAGCGCAGGTGTGCTTAAGCCCCATTCCCATTGATTTAACGCGCTTACCATCCGGGAATTGTACCTTCGCGCTGGGAGACTTGTAGGTATTGGTTGAGTCATCGCCGGCCTGCCCGTCTTCATTGAATCCCCAACAACTTGCAGTATTGTCATTGAGAACGATACAGGTTCGAGACTGTTTTGCATAAATTTGAGTAACTGATTGGCCGTCCTCAATTGAAACGTATGTGGTTGGTTTGTTTCTGTTCGTTGCATCGCCACCATCGCCCAACTGTCCGTAGTTATCGACCCCCCAACACATTGCCGAACCATTGTCAAGAATTGCACAACTGTGCCCACTCCCTGTGGCTAACACGGATGAATGGGATTCCGCTGTACTCGAATCTGCTGGAACGAATTCATAGCGGATTGTCGAAGTACCAACATAATCACTCAAATCAATACTGCATTCCATTGATTCCGCTTGATGGAGCGTCTGATCTGAGCAATCAAGTACAGGTAATACGCTTTCTTCAGCCATTGCTTGCATAGGAACCAAAAGCAGAATCAGAAGACAAATTCCTGCTTGGAGTTGAAGTGCCCTACCTCTTGACGGGGTTTTGGTCATACTATTACGTCATCCTTCTCCCTTATTGATTCATTTATACTGTTCAGTCTCCAAAGCGTACTTCTTACACTGAATCAGTAGCCTCAACCAAAGCTCTCGCAATCGGAACTTCGCCCATCGAATGACCTGCATCTGGAATCATGTGGAGCACAGATTTGGGAAGTTGCTTATGCAATTCCCATGCGCTCTTTGGTGGACAGACCATGTCATAACGGCCCTGAACAATGATTGCTGGGATGTCCTCTATTGCCTCTGTGTTATTGAGAATGTAGGAATCTTCAACGAAGATACCATTGATGAAATAATGACATTCAATTCGGGCGAAAGCTACGGCGAAATCAAGATCTTCTGCCTTGTCAAGGTATTCTGGGTCAGGGAAAAGTCGACTTGTTGCCATCTCCCAACGCGTCCATTCCTTCGCTGCTGCACGTCGGACTTCGACATCTTCACTGGTCAGGCGCTTGTAATAGGCAGGAATGAGAGCCGATTGCTCATCCATTGGAATATGTTGCTGATATGGTTCGAAGGCATCTGGGAAGACATGGCTCGCTCCATCTTGATAGAACCAGTGCAATTCAGAAGTTCTGCACATGAAGATACCTCGAAGAATAAACGAACGGACTCGTTCTGGATAAGAGATTCCGTAAATGAGGGAGAGCGTCGACCCCCAAGAGCCTCCAAAAACGTGCCATGTATCGATGCCAAAGTGCTCTCGTAGAGCCTCAATATCGGAAACCAAATGCATGGTTGTATTCTCTTCAAGATCAGCATATGGCGTTGATTTTCCACAACCTCGTTGGTCGAACTGGATAATGTTCCACTTTTGTGGATCGAAATACTGCCGATAGGACGGTTGGCTTCCACCGCCAGGGCCACCATGAATGACAATAACAGGAATACCATCAGGATTGCCTGCACATTCCCAAGCGATTGTATGACGCTCTGATACTGCAAGCATACCGGTTGAGTATGGCTCAATCTTTGGATAGAGAACATCGTCAATCGATTGTGAACGTAGGCTCATACACCAACCGATGTGCATGAGGATGATGTTGCTTTCGATGCCTTTTTTCGACGAATGCCTTCGTCGGTACATGAAGCAGGCAACAGACGTCTTCAACGACTGGGCGCATCGAGGCAAAGACGAGGGAATGGAACGTGGACATAGCCCTGCTGTCAATGAAATGTTGGAGGTTGCTTTCCAAAGAACAAATCAAGAAAATGAACCATTTTCATTCGCCGATTTGGGATGTGGAAATGGTTGGGTTGTTCGGATGGTTGGTGGACTTGAGAACTGCATACAAGCCGATGGTTATGATGGCGCCCCCCACATGATTGAGAAGGCAAAAAACACTGATTCGAAGCATGGCTATCATCTTGCACTGTTTCCTGATATGCAGCCACCTCAACAATACAACCTCATTCATTCAATGGAATTCATGTATTATCTCCATGAACCTCAACAGATGCTGCAATCAATTCACGATGATTGGTTGGCTGAGGGCGGTTGGGCAGTGATTGGAATCGATCATTATGCAGAACATGAAGAAAGCCTTGGTTGGCCAGAAGCTCTTGATGTTCACATGTCAACATTCTCAGAGCAGGAATGGATTACGATGTGGAATGACGTTGGATTCACTGAAATTTATGCGTGGAGAGCAAACCAGTCTGAAGGAAAACCAGGAACACTCGCCATTATTGGGAAGAAAGGTCAGAATTGATTCCCAATTCAAGACCCTGTGGAGCACACATTCTTACATCGCCATTGAAGAATGGACACTTTTTGCAGGTGTCAATCGCTTCTATTGGTAAGCGCTTAGGTTCGGCAACACCATTTGGATCTGCGGTAAGGTTTGCCATCCAATGAAGAAGTTTCAACAATTCCTCTTCACCTTCTTTGCACATCTTATCGGGCATTTCTACAAGACGTCCCGTGCTGGCGATCAACAGAGCGGGTGGCCGGATTTCTCTCCGCTTTTCTTTGGGTTTTCGTTCTTCTTGCTCGCGTAAAACCAACGAGTAAAGCATCAATTGCAGACGGTGGTTTCGCAACATCTGGACTTCCGCTTGGTTTTGTGGTTCGAAAGAAAGTGGTTCATCTAATGTCTCATACAGCGGATGATGTTCGAGTTCTTCCACTCTCGCGCCGGATGTTTTCAAATCGATTACTTGCAACCAAGCTTGTTCACTTTTACATCCTGCAACGACGAGGTCTGCTTGACCTTCAAAGAGGATATTGACTCTATCGATCGCCGTGATAAAAGATTGGTCCAGGTCTGTAAGTGACGTTCTCAAACAGCCTTTGAGATCTACTTGATGGTTGAATGAGAACGACAACTCTGTTCGCAACCCTTCAATTTCATGACCATAAATCTCTTCACCTTCAGCCATTTTTCCTAAGGCACCATGCGTAAGTCGCTTTGCTAAGTCGATGATGCGTTGCCGGGTCTGCTTCTGTTCATCGCTAGATAATCGATGCCACTCGGGATGTGATTGTGTTGCATCATCGATTTCCTTGTCCGAGAGGAGGTGGTTTTGTTGGGCGTTCAACCAAACTTGTCCTAAGTCAAAGCCTGTTGTCTTCAACTCTGCAGGATTTGCAATTCCAATTTCAACGAGCCTGTGGAACATCGAACCGAATGCAGTTGCTGATGGCCAGCCGACGGCATTTGATACCACATCCTCTCCATCGGAACGATCTTTGAGATCTTCTTCAACTGACTCCAGATTCAAATCTTGATGGATCTTGAAAGGCTCACTTTGCCATCCTCTTACGTGTGACAACCAATAACGACGGCGGCATGAATGTGCGGTATCCAAACCATGAGCGGTCATTTTTAACGTCGGTATTTGATGGACAACGGCTTGTTCAATATCATCGGTATCTGCCGATTCCTCAACAAGTTCTTCCATGTTTAGCCAATTTGATAGGACGGATGTTGGCGATTGTTCACCAAAACAATCGGGATGATGGTACATGCGTAGGCTCTGAAGCGAATCGTGCATAAATCCGCTCGAATTGAACATTGAATAGGGATCAAACTTCAATTCCTGCTCGCCATATTCTTCTAAACGTTCGCCTTGGACGTCATCGGCCAAACTCCATGGTTGTTCACCTCCTGATGCGAGCCCCATGTATCGGAACCCGTCAAGCATCAAATCGCCCATGTTGTTCCCTTTTGCATTCACCTTCATCTCGACCATAGAATCATCAGTCATTGAGCAAGGGGAATTTGAAGAGCCAACGAAGATGAGCCGATCTTTCACCCTCGTGAGTGCAACATAGAATTGTCGACGTAGTTCTGCTTGGTTTTGTGCCTTGTTCATTTGTTCGGCTAACATCCACAAGGCATCCTCCGGCTTATCTCTCGATTTCCATGGTTGGATTCGCCCAGCAATTACATCAGGGGTAATCAGGACATTGTTTTGAGCTTCAATACTCGAACTGCGACGGCCTGCTTCAAACAATCCAGTCACAATAACAACGGGAGCCTGTAATCCCTTTGCACCATGAATTGTCATGATTTGAATCGCTCCACTTGTTGGCAAGGAACGAGCTTGCGGACCTTTGTTGCCAAGTGTTCCAAACGCTTTCATCTGTTCAAGGATAGAGGCTGGTTCGTGTCCCGATTCCGCCCCCAATTTATGCAACATTGCGCACCACATTTCAGCAACTTGGCGTTCGGATTCATCTGGGAATGCGATGAGGAGATCGCTGTAATCTAGGACTGCATCGTATACTTCGTACATGGCACCAGATTGCACCAAACGGGCACATGCTTTCGTGAGTGGACCTTGGGGCTTCTCATCAAAAAATTCTGCAAAGAAGTTCCAATAATTGTCCACAGCATCCGTTTGGAAGATCTCCTCAATCTCGACGGAGGAGGCCCCAACAATTGAAGAGCGTAGAAGGGAATGGGCTGCATGTCTTGACCCAGGTCTTGCAAGGAGTTCCAATGCGGCCATCAGTGGTTGAACAACAGGTTGCTTGAGCAACTCGCCTTGCTTATCGGCCATAACTGGCAATCCACGAGATTGGAGTCGTGCTATCAAGTCGGGTATATGCTTCCTCGAGTGTACAAGAATCATAACGTCTTCAGGCAAAATTGGCTCTTCTGGTTCTACTTCAACAAAATCTCCCGCTTCTGTTGACCAAATCCGAGTCGGCGAACCTCGAACCAAAGCATCCAAACGAGAAGCGATTAACTCATGTTCCAAATGGCGGAGGTTTGCGTTTCCTGCATCGAACAAATTGTAACCTTCAGTGAGTTCGAGCGGTAGTTCACCTGTATCATTTTGTGTTGGGAGAAGCCACTCAATTGCTCCGGTTCGCCCAGTTTCTCGGCCAGATTCAAGTGGCTGAGCAGTTGCATGGAAATCGCCTGGGAACTGATGATGTCGATGATCAAAGGTATCATCAAACATATTGTTGAGAGTTTGAAGCAAGCCGGGGGCTGTTCTGAAGTTGGTTCTCAGTTGAATATGGCCTTCGGCTCGTTCGGAGATGGTTTCGTCGTCAAGAGCAAGCCCCGAATCATCAATTCCAAAGGAAACGTATTCGTACGGAGCTGATTTCTCATCTCGAGAATAGTCTGCTGCGGAGATAAACGAACCTGATTCTCCACCTGCGCCAATAGGACGAGGGTCTCGACCATGGCCTTCTTGCGTAAATAGCTCCATTCGTTTCTCGTTTGCCTCAATTTGGTTAGCCACGCGAATGGATGCAACCATTCGACGCATGACTGTGACCTCAGCCTGACGGAATCGGTAGATACTTTGCTTCATATCGCCAACGATGCAGATGGTTGGATCCCACGGACCTGCTGGGGCGGGGTGCTCATCAGAAATACCTTCTCTGCGCCCCCAAAGTCGTGAAAGGAGGCGAGCGTGTTCTGGATTTGTGTCCTGATATTCATCGATAATGAATGCTCGATAACGAGCACGAATTTGCTTCAAAAGCGCAAATCTTCGCTGTAAATCAACATATTTTTCCTCATCACTTTGCATGATGGTTAACGCTCTTCGAATGTGGTCGTCGGACCATGGCTCATCGCCGATATCATCCAATGCTTGTACTGCCTCTGGAGGATACCAATGACGAACAATTGCTGGACAACGCACAAGGAGTAAGTCGCCAACCATCACTTGAACATCATCAAAATCATGCGCTTCTTCTTGTGCCTTCAAGTGTCGAAGCAGATCCTGACATCCAGAATGAACTGTATAGAGATCGTTCAGAACTTCAACCTGGAGTTGATTGGAAACTCTCTGCATACCAGTTGGCGGTTCAGGACCCAACGCAAGACCAAGTGGATGGCGGTCGTATTTTTCATTGGCATCTCGATGGAGAAATGGTCGCGTTGGATTGAGACAATAGGCAACTTTGGCAAGCATAAGAACGAGGCGCCCATCGGTTGGATCGTGGATTCGATTTTGCAAGCGAATTGCAGCATCCGAAGCATCTTTCATGAGTTTTGCCTTGGTGTTTTCCTCAGCTTTACGTGTGAAAACTGATGACCAAGTCTTCAAGCCTGAAGGCCAGTTTGCTAAGGTATTCGCTCGAGGAAAGTGACCTCCTTTGAGAATGACCGGTGCAGCCTCCTTCAACTGTGCATGTGATGCTGCTGCTGCAACGACCTGATACAGCCATTGGAGTTGTTCCATCGGTGCTGTTGGTAATGTTTCTCGAGCCAAATGCGCTAATTGGTTGAAACGAGTTTTCGTCGTTGCCACTTGGGCAGGCGCAACAATGATTGCATGATGTTCAAGGAAAGCCTCAACCCATTCGTTGAGGATTGAATGCACATCTTGAACGACTGGATCGATAAGGTGTTGACACTCTTGTAAAATCATATCTTCAATGAGACGGGCATCTGGAACGCTGTCGCCATCCCATGGCAACCCTGCTCGAATCGAACGTGAGCGAAGTCGTCGCTTTGATTCCTCGACAAAAAGAGATGATTCAAGCAAACCTTCCAAAACGGTTTGTGCGCTTGCCTGACCTCCAAGTCGGATGGCAAGACGATTGCGAGCAGCGATGAAAGCATCTGCAGACTGAAGCATTCCTGCTTCGATTGCATCGCGAGCATTTCGTATACGCCATGCAGCATTCAGTGCTTGACTTCTCAGAAGGGGCGCCTTTTCCTCAGGCAATTGATCTCGACTGACGTGGATTGCTACCAGATCGATATGGGGTGAAAGAATCTCGGAAAGGAATGCATCGATGGTCGATATTGGCGATGATTCGAGCAAGGACATCAGCATCGATACATCGCCCTGATGGCGCAGACGTTGGTCATGCATCCCCATCCGATCGTCGTCTTTTACTGGATGTGCGCGAAGGGATTGAATCAGTTGTCGAATCCTTGATCGCAATTCCGATGCAGCCTTTCGGGTGAAGGTTATCGCTACGATTTCTTGCGGCAAAAGCCCTTTCCATTCATTCAACGGCGTACGATCTTTCTTTGCTGCAAGTACGTGCCCTGCACCATACTGTTCCAAGCGAAGAGGCGGGGGCAAGACGTGGGTTGCTCGTTGTTCCGCAGAGAGAAGGTGTTGCACATATCGTTCAGCCATAACGGTTGTTTTCCCCGTACCAGCACCGGCATCCAACGCAATATGTTGATCCAGGTTTAGCCCAAGACGTTGGCTTCTGTTGAATGAAATCACTTCGTTTCACCTCCAATCGAAGCCGAAGAGCACGCACTTGCAAGTGAACAATACTTGCAATGGTCTCCTGGTGTAGGATGATTCCAACCAAGTTCACTCGCATTTTGTGCACGGATTGCTGTCGTAACCCTCGAGTTCATCCATGCCCGGAAACCGTTACTCTGAGGCGTCGTTCCTTCATTCGGAATACGGAAATGGTTTTCAGAGTAAAACGTCCGAGTTCCGATGATACGGTCTGCTTCAAGGAAAGCAAAACTCGAATCGAGTTCAACCAGATGTTCTGTATCATCACCAACTTCAGAAATACCAACGCCAATGACCCGATCACCTGGATGT
>JASLVI010000150.1 GCA_030741455.1 Candidatus Poseidoniaceae archaeon
CATTGATTATTCCAGCCGCCGCCGCTCACACGGGTGCAGATTCTGACATCCTTGATTTGTCACGGTATGCATCGATGGTCCTTCTGGCAATGTACGGCTTGTCGCTTTTCTTCCAATTCAAGACGCATTCCCATCTCTTCGATGTTTCTTCGGAAACAGAAGAAAAAGAAGAACCGAAGATGACGACCAAAGATGCATGGATTCTCCTCATTCTTGCAACTGTTCTGGTCGGATGGATGGCAGAAGTATTGGTTCACAGTGTTGACAAAGCAGCAGCTGGATGGGGCTTGCCAACACTGTTCATTGGTGTTATTCTGCTTCCATTCTTCGGAAATGCCGCAGAACATTTCACCGCAGTGCTCGTTGCTGGAAAGGACAAGATGGATCTTTCACTTGCAATTGCGATTGGTTCGAGCGTCCAAATCGCCGTATTTGTTGCTCCTTTGATGGTCCTCTTTGCATGGGTTATGGGCGTGCCACTTTCTCTTGAGTTTGGTATTCTTGAAACGGCTGCAACCTTCATGTCCGTTCTCGTGGCAAACTTCATTCTTAACGATGGCAAAACCAACTGGCTTGAAGGTGTTATGTTGCTTGCATGTTACGTTATTCTCGCCCTCTCGTTTTTTGAGGTTTGATGATGTTGAGTCTTTTTGATTCGAAAGGAAAAGCAGGCGTTGTGTTTGCAGGTCTTGGTATTCTACTTCTCTTGGCTGGAATGATCGGATACACATTCACTGGAGAGATTGACGATGTACCGACGCCTACTGCGACCAATCAAGCTTTTTTTGCAGATGAACCACTTCCTGAGAACGCTCTTTCAGCATTCGTATCTGCAGAAGTGACCATTACTTGGGATCGAGATGATGTGTGGATTGGTTTGGTTGATGAGGATGAAAAGAAGCGTTGTGAAAATGTTCCAAACTATTTCGCAAACGGCGTCGGGTGTGATGGTTCTTCGATAAAATTAGTTGCAGGCGATTCCACAACTTCCGCAAGTGATGGATTTACGTGGAAAATGGAATCTGGCACCTACTATGCTGCGCTTGGAGCAAAAGATAGTGGCGTCCCTGCTGGTTCTGAAGTTGTTGTTGATTATACGGTCGATCTCGGGCACTCCTTACTGAGTGTACTGATTTCGGTTGGTGCACTATTCATAGGTGCAGTGCTGATGTATTACGGCCGGGAATAATCACTCGACATCTTCGTAATATGAGTAAACTGCTGCATCCAATTCGTCGATAATCTTCGCTTCATCGAGCGTTAATGTTTCACCATTCTTTCTCAATGCCTGGCCATTCACCCACACATCAAGGCAATCGCCACCATTGTAGATGAGATTCGCTAAGTGGCGATTGTTCGAACGACCGAGTGGTCGCATTCGGATATCATCAAGATTCCAGGCAACCCAGTCCTGACTTCCTTTTGTTGCAATCTTGAAGATGTCTTGTGCTGGCAAGAGGGTTGAATCCCAATGATCATGGCGTTGAACAAGGCTTGCAAGACGAGCTTCATGCAAGAGGTTCAATCCATTGCCACTCGATGCAGCACCATCGGTTCCGATACGAACATCGACGCCAGCATCTCGATATGGCGGGTATGAGAGCGTACCTCCACAAGCAAGTTTCATGTTTGATGAAGGACAGTGAACAGCTGTGACGTTGTGTTCAGCCATGATTCGAATCTCGTTCTTTTTCACCCAAGAAGCATGAGCAAAGATAGTTCCTGGCTGAATGAAATCAATAGAGTCAAGATATTCAACAGGGTACAATCCATTTGCATCTTTACAATCTGCTACTTCTTTTCGGGTTTCACTGACGTGAATATGAAGACGTCCATTTCTACGTTGAGCAAGGTCGCTGGCTTGTTGCAACGTCTCTTGTGAACACAAGTAGACGGAATGTGTTGCAATTGCATATTGAACGAGATCCTCATTGTTGTTCTGAGAAAGAAGTTGATCAAGTTCAGCGAGTGCAGATTCTGCATCATCATGAGAAGGAAGTGCAGCATCACTCACTGGCCCACCTATGAGTCCCCGAAGTCCAGCATTTGTCAAAACTTCACCTGTAACGGCTGGGAAGAAATACATGTCAGCAGCGAAGGTTGAACCCGTACGGATCATTTCAGCTGCAGCAGCACTGGTTCCGATTCGGACGTAGTCTGGAGTAATGCGTGCTTCTGTGGGGAAAATCGCCTCATTGAGCCATCGGTGGAGAGGATATCCGTCGCTGAAATCACGTGCATTTAACTGCATAGCAAGATGCGTATGCCAGTTTTGAAGGGAACGAGTAATGACGCGATTGGAACCATCTATCTCTTCGAAAACATCTTCATCACCGTTGGAATTTGACCACGACCCATCGCTATGAAGTAGTACATCGCCGACCACTTTGTTGAAATGATCATCGTACAGGACGGTGTTGGTATAACGAACCGCAGTATCATCGCCCATGTTTGTGCCTGAAGATGCTTCTTCATGAGCCTAGTGTTTGAATCGGTGGAATTATGACCGAAGGTTCATGCCCCCAATTAGCGCCACTGTGGCTTAGTTGGTAGAGCGTCTGATTCGTAATCAGAAGGTCGGGAGTTCGAGTCTCCCCTGTGGCTCCTTATTCATCATGGAGAATTGGAGTAATTTCCAATTGATATTGTTGCGCACTTACCTCGAGCGCATGAATTCCAGGAAGTGTTCGACCTGCGATGTAATCCAAACACGCTCCACCACCTGTTGAGACATGCCCCATCTTATCGCTCATTCCACGTTGACTCACAAGTGTGGCCGTGTGACCTCCTCCCATGAGTGCATAGCCTTTGGTCTCTGCACACGCACTCAACATCTCGATGGTCCCGAGTGCAAAATCGGGAAGTTCAAACACGCCTGCAGGGCCGTTGAGAATAACCGTTCCAGCATCTTTAATTCGACTAGAAAGGGCGCGTATGGACTGCAAACCAAGATCAAATAATGGTGCATGAATTGGTAATTTCTCGACCTTCAAATCGATTCGATTTCCTTCAACATTGGCCGCTACATCAACGGGAAGAACAATGCTGTCTGCATATGTTGAGAGCAGTGACTTTGCGGTATCGACGGTCGACTCCCAAGCATCCTTCAACTCGTTTTTGAGGAATGCAAGATTACCTTCTCCAATATCGTGTCCAGATAGATAAATTGCAAGATTTGCAACACCGCCAGTAAGCCACACTTCGTCCGCAATCTTGTTGTTCAGCATGTTCAATG
>JASLVI010000151.1 GCA_030741455.1 Candidatus Poseidoniaceae archaeon
ACTCCGGTTGGCGTAGCTGAAGCCATAGCAGAAAGACCAGTGGCAATTTCTTGCCCACGTGATGCAGCACCCGCCGCCGCTGCGACACCCAGTGCAGCGGTGGTTGATACCACAGCAGTCGTAACTTTTCCAAGTAAACCAAAATCAGGCGATTCCATTCCATCAAATCGCGAGATGGGATCATCTTTTTGCTTCATCCAATCAGGTGGATTTGTTGATCCACCCTCAAGAACTGCCAGCGTTGTGAATGCCGCAAGTGGCATGACTGCAAGTGCAGTGAGCAAATCGAGGAAACTCGTCTCGGGAATAACTGCATCTCCGAGGAATGATTCGAAGAGATTGGCTTCAAAGGTGATCGCTAATTCAGTATCTTGACCCATCCATCCAAGAACGACAAGACTTGCAAAACGACCCATTAACCACAAGACAAGAACAGGTGCAAGCCACGAGAGTTTGGTCATAGAAATCAACCATCTTCGGGTAAAGGTCGCAATACCGATATATCGGCGACAAAAGAGAGGATAAAGGCGCATCGCTATCAACAAACCAATGATGTACAACAAAATTGCAAGCTCAAGACGTCGATTTAGTTGAACAATGGATTCGGGAACCATCATGACCAACGTCAAGGGGATTGTCACAAGAAGGACTTGGAATGGAACTGCGAGCAACAACAAACCACCGTGGGTCGAAATCAACGAATGACCGCGCATCATTCGACGATTTACCAGTGTTGAAAGCGAACCATGCGGTGATGATGAAAAATTATCACGTGCTCTTCGCAAACTGGTAGCTGAACGACCAGCCCTTGACAGGCCGAGCGCAGAAATCCAACCTCCTCGTTCAACGATTCGAATCGGGCGATAACCGCCCATAACCAACGCTAGGAAAAGTGCGAGCATCCCGTAACTCAGGGATGCTGCCATGATCCATGGGAGCATTTCCTTTTGAATTCCAATCGTGATGTTTTCACCTGTCATATCGAGTTGTAAGAGATAGGTGATTGAAAACGCGGCCATCGGCGTCAAGAAGATTTGACAAAAGACAACGATGGTTAACCAGATTCGAGCGGTCAATGGTCCACGTTGATTGGCCCGCCCCATGCATCGATGGATTGGAATGGTTAGACAAAGGTTCCCCTTCTTTTTGTGCCGTCAAACCTAGTTTTGAGAGTCATCGCTCAACACCACTGGATGGCCATCGCTCAACCACAAACGCAACCATCCGCGAAAGAAGCCGTCCTTGCGAGGTCGCCCAAGATCAGGTCGTAGCATCGTCTCTAATTTCTTAGAACAGGAAGCACATCGGACTGATTCAACCCACCATTCAGGTTGCGGATGAGGACAACAAGCGTCTTCTGAATCTGCAATGTTCATGACCATCTGCAAACGCTGAGCCATCTCGAGCGTACAGGCTGTTGGAGGCCCGCCAAGAAGCACTTGAGCGCGAGAGAGCAATGTCCAGCCCCCTGCCAAGAATAAACCGTAGCCAAACGTCGACAAGCCTCCGAGTAGGCTTACATATCCAAAAATGAGTGGCAACAGCGTCGTCCATGTTCCAAGTTTATGGAAAAGTTGCATGTGAAGAACCCGTTGGGTCAGACGAGGTGACAATGGAATAGGTTCTGGATGAGGGGGGAATCGCTTGTTGAATCCTGAGGTTCGACTCAGAACCATGAACGGGACGCGAGGAATCAAATGCCCAAGTAGAAATCCTGCAATGAAATACAGAATCGCTGAGAACATAGATTCCACCTACTGGTTGTTAAGGCGCTTTAACGTAGCCTCAACCTTGTCCATGCCTCGAGAAATATCCTCTTGAGAAATGGTGAATGCAAATCGAAGATGTCCTTCTCCAGAGGGGCCAAAAGCCGTACCTGGTGAACACAAGACACCATCCTTGAGCAATTCCATCGCCAACTCTTGACTGCTCAGGCCAGGAACCTGGATCTTCGGGAAAACGTAGATCGACCCTTTTGGCCGATGGCATTCAACACCAGGCATTGCATTGAGACGATCGACGATAAGATTGCATCGAGCATGGAATTCTTTTGCAAGAATATCTGGATAATCAGAAGCCTTCTCCATTGCTTCGAGTACTGCGTATTGCATTGCATCATTGGAGCAGGCCGTAATGTAATATTGCATCTTGATGACCTGTTTCATCGCCTCTAGGTTTGCGGACATGATGTATCCAATTCGCCACCCAGTCATTGCAAAGGTCTTCGAAAAGGAATTGATGAGCATCACTTTGTCGTAATCTGTTCCAACGAACGAGACGTGTTCAGAATCAAACACAATCCGATCATAGACTTCATCCGAAATAATCCAGAGGTTGTGACGCTTTGCAAAAGCAAGGAGTTCATCTCGTTGTTCAACCGTTAATGTACCACCCGTTGGATTGGACGGGAAGTTGTAGAGAATAGCGACCGTATCTTCATCGACGAGCGATTCAAGTGCATCAATGGTTGGAACAAATTCGTTCTCAAACAGGCAAGGATAGTATCGACTTTCACCACCGCAGAGGGTGACGTCCGGGCCATAGAGAGGAAAGTAGGGTTCAGGAAGGAGGACGTTCTTTCCAGGGTCAACGAAGGTCAAGAAGAGATTGAGGAGAGCATTTGTTCCAGACATTGTAATGCAAACATTGTCCTCACTCAATCCAGTTTGAAGATGATTCCATGATTCAGCAATCTTCGCCCGTAAGGGGGGTAATCCTGCAGTTGTCGTGTACTTGTTCCGCCCATCGAGCATGGCCTGGTGAAAGGCTTCAATGGCGATTGGAGGAGGTTGGAAATCGGGCTCTCCGAGACCAAAACTGATCACATCATCTCCAGCCAAATCAAACATCTTTCGAACACCCGTAGGTTGAATCGCCAATGCGCGTTGACTGAAGTCACCCATCAACATCACCGCCTTCATTTGATTCGAGAATCGCATCAAGAACTTCCTGCTCCTCGAGCGAAGGAGGTACGTACGTGGCGTTCTTGTTCTCATACTCATCACCGTCACCGCCAAGGAGAATGATCAAAGCGAGTACAAGCAAAGCAATGGCAAGTCCAACCATGATCACTTCTTGGAATCCAAATTCTTCAGGTTCAGGTTGGCCGTCCCATGCCCCTTGAATGGTTGCTGCAACCATGAGTGATTGAACGCCTTCAGTATTGATCGCGCGAACTTCAACGGTTCGATTTCCTTC
>JASLVI010000152.1 GCA_030741455.1 Candidatus Poseidoniaceae archaeon
CATATCGAATTGCGTCCAAACGTCCTGATATCAACGTCAATCTTCTTGAGAAGGGTGATCGTTGTGGAGGCGTTATCGAAACGTGGACTCAAGGTGAATGGTCGTGTGATGTTGCTGTAAATGCTGCTCGACCTCATCCTGCATTCTGGCGCCTTGTGAACGATCTCGGCCTAGGAAAGCAGTACAGCCAATCAAACTCCAAGGCAACATCCCGTTGGATTTACCAGGGCAATCGTAGTTCAAAAATCTCTATGATAATGGCTCTGAAAATGGGTCCGTTTCGGCTGTTCAAATCGATTCGATCTGCGCGTACTGGAGGAAAATCCGTAAGTGATATCATACCGAATCAGAAGATTGCTGATGCGATGACGCTGGGTATTGTGAATGATGTTTCTTCCAATGTCGATGCTGATTTCTTGATGCCATCGTTGACAAGATTCGGTGAAGAACCACCAATTAAATGGTCAAAGATTAAAAAGAAAATGAAAGATACATATCCGATATTCTCGCCTGAAAAGGGGACCATCGCTTCGCTTGAAAACGGCATGCAGACCCTGATAGATGCACTTGTTGGACAACTTGAAACGCTTCCAAATGTGAGGATTGAATGCAATCAATCCTACTCGACACCCCACGAAGCAGCAGAACTGCAAAATCTACCTCTTCATTCGATTATTTGGTGTGCTCCTGCCTCACGTAATTCAACGGATTTTACGGATTTGGACATCTACGCAGTCGGTTATTCTGAAGCAGATATACCAAACGTACCACTCGGTTACGGCACCTTGATTCCAGACCCAAACATTCCGATCAGTGGGATTCTTCACGAGAGTGATGTCCACCAATCACCTCGTGCACCACTCGGCCATCGTTTGTTCCGAATTATGGCGCCAATAAATCGGAATGGTAATGATGAAACAATCAAAGCAAGTCTCAAACAAATATTGTCCGATGCTGATCCAGTTCTGTTTGAAAACATAGGAAAAAGGCGCATTCCAAGTTATCCCCCTGGTTACATGAAAACGTTGAATTCAGAAAAAACTGAATTTACCCGTGCAGGTTGGTTCTACAGTGGCGTTTCGATTACACACGTCGTCGCAGAAGCAGAACGAATTGCCCATCTGTTTTAGACAACCAGCGTTCCAAGCCGTTTTTTCACTAAGGATTCGAGACCATCTATCCATAAGTCGTCATCATTGAGGCATTTCACTACCGTGAGTTCTTTTCCACCCATCTCCAAAAAGTCCTCGCGCAACTCGATATCGAGTTCTTCGAGTGTCTCGAGACCGTCTGCGAGGAACGCAGGGGCGACGACGACGATTTTTCTTATACCCCGTTTGACAAGTTCCTCGACTTTTGCGGTGGTGGCTGGTTCAAGCCATTTTACTGGTCCTAAGCGACTTTGATAGCTCATCGACCATTGGTGTGATTCAAGGCCGAGTTTCTCAACAACTGCAGAAGTTGTTTCACTACAATGGCGGCCGTAACACAAAATGTTTGCATCGCAATTCACCTCACAACAATTCTCAACTTTCTGACAATGTTGTTTCGATTCATCAATTCGTTTGACGTGAGAGATCGGTAAACCATGATACGAGAACAGGAGATGGGCGTCATCGCTCAGATGGGGACGAATTGATTCAGCGAGTGGCATAATAAATTCATCTGCAGACTCGAAGTGTCCGAGTTCGTGTATATCTGGCGTCCAATTCATCTCATTCAATTGTTTAAACGCATGCTTGATGGAGGATTCCGTGGTTGCTTGAGCATAATGTGGAAACAAGGGAGCTAACAACAAACGGGTAACACCTCGTTCACGAAGCCTTTCAAGAGCAGATTTGATGCTTGGGTTTCCGTACCTCATACCCACTTCACAAAAGGTGTCTTCCATTTTGATTTGCAGTTTATCGCAGATTCGTTGTGTGTAGACTCGCAGTGGAGATCCTCCCTCCATCCAGATGCTTTTGTAGCGAGGTGCTATCTTTTTTGGTCGTGTTCGTAAAATAATTCCTCGCACAAGTAAATGCCGAAGTGGTGCGGGGATGTCAATAACATCAGGATCGAGTAAAAATTCTCGGAGGTAGGTTTTGACCGACTTTACCGTTGGTTCATCAGGGGTCCCTACGTTCATTAGCAGGATACCATCTATGCCCATAGACAACTGTTGCAAAACACAGTTGTAAACTTATGTTTGCATATGTCGTGAACTCAAGCACCACAGCTCAAACAATCATCAGGACTGTCGAGGCTGCAAGCAATTTCTTCCATCGTGGTAAGTTCAGCACGTTCTGCAAGTCCATTGACGGTTGGATCGTTCTTTGCCTTGCTCTCAACCGTGAATTGAATCGCATCAGCAGCTGCCTTGGTTCGTAGGTAATACATACCTGTCTTGAGACCGGACTTCCATCCATAGAAATGCATTGAACTAACCTTAGCAGCGTTAGCATCGATCATGTGGATGTTCATGGATTGGCTCTGGTCGATGTAGGCTCCACGATCTGCTGCCATGTCAAGAACATGCTTTTGCTTGATTTCCCAAGTGGTCTTGTACAAGTCCTTGATGTTGTCAGGGATTCCTTCAATAGCTTGGATAGAACCCTTGTGACGTAGGATTTCGTCCTTCAATTCCATGCTCCAAAGTCCTGCAGCGATCAGGTCGTTGACCAGGTGCTTGTTGAGAACGATGAATTCTCCAGAGAGGGTTCTTCGAACATAGAGATTGGAAGTGAATGCTTCGAAGCACTCGTTGTTTCCAAGAATTTGTGATGTAGATGCAGTTGGCATTGGAGCAACAAGGAGTGAGTTTCGCATTCCCTTGTCCATGATCTCTGCCTTGAGCGAGTCCCAATCCCAACGACCGGAGTGTTCGTTCATACCCCAGAGATCGAATTGGAGAATTCCTTGAGATGCTGGTGATCCTTCGAAGGTTGAATATGCTCCATCGACGATGGCAGCGTCCTTGGAAGCAGTACAAGCAGCGAAGTAAATCGTTTCGAAAATCTCCTTGTTGAGCGCACGAGCTTCTGGGCTATCGAAGGCCATACCGAGCATTGCGAAGGTATCTGCAAGTCCTTGAACACCAAGACCGATTGGACGGTGGCGCATGTTGGAGTTGCGGGCTTCTTCAACTGGGTAATAGTTGACATCGATGACTCGGTTGAGGTTTCCAGTTGCATGATAGGTAACATCGAAGAGTAG
>JASLVI010000153.1 GCA_030741455.1 Candidatus Poseidoniaceae archaeon
GAAGGCATTCGTTTCTGTACCAAACGATTGGCTCGGGCAAGTCACCCGTGAAGTCACCAACCGACGTGGTATCATCGAAGACATGCCTAGCGAAGGTGACGTTACGACCGTTGTTGGTGTTCTTCCAATCGCTGAAACCTTCGGTTTCTCCAATGACATCCGTGCAGCTTCGCAAGGACGTGCAGTATGGAACACCGAGAACCTCGGTTTCGAAATGCTTCCACCTCAACTCTTCAACAAGGTTGTTGGTGAAATTCGAACACGTAAGGGATTGAAACCTGAGCCAAACCCAGAATCCTACTATTCTGATTGAACATGATCTCAGGATCGGTTGTTGGCCTTTTTGCAACGACTGTTGGTGGCGTACCTAAGCCATCTGTTAATTCGATTGATGTGGAAACACTTGGAATTAAGGACGAAATCATACGTGATAAGAAACACCATGGTGGTGCAGACAAAGCGGTATGTCTTCTTACCCAAGACGTTCTTCAACAATTACAAGACGATGGCCATCCAATTGTAGGCGGCAGTACAGGAGAGAACATTCTAATCGATGTTCCATTTGATTCCCTCCGGCCTGGTATTCAGATTGAATTTCGTGAAGTCAAACTTGAGATTACGATGGCAGCATCACCATGCAAAACCATTGGCGATTCGTTCATCAATCAAAATTTCAACGCTATTTCTGATAAGAAATATCCTGGTAGAACACGATGGTATGCTCGTGTTCTCGTTGAAGGAACCGTACATCAAAATGAACAATTAACCATCAACTCAATCGCTTGAGTTGTAAATCCGTGAGTTCACGTAATGCGATCATTGCTGGTACATCGGGTAAACGATCAAGGCAAGAATGTGCGAGTTGATGGTACTCGTTCGCTTTTGCTCGAGCATAATCGATTGATCCTAGTTCATCGAGTGCAGCAATACCATCTTGAATCATCTCTTGGGTGGCATCCTCACATTTACCAAGTACAGAAGTGAGTCTGGATTTGACATCGGAATCCGGCTGGGACAAAGCATGAATCACCATCAGCGTTTGTTTACCTTGTGCAACATCGGAACCTGTTGGCTTTCCAAGTGTTGCTGAATCAGATAAGACATCGATAAGGTCATCCATCAACTGGAAGCAAAGTCCGACAGATCGCCCCCATTCTGCCATACATTCGATGACTTCTTCATCAGCACCTGCGACGCGTGCCCCAATTTCAGCACAAATATGGAACATAACTGCGGTCTTTCCTTCGATCATCTCCAAATATTCTGGTTCTGTCACACGTTCACGAGTTTCAAATTCAATATCCAATTGTTGGCCTTCTGAAACTCGGCGAACCATCCATGCAATTCGATTCACAAGCGATGGAATGTCATGAAGTTCAATGTTTGCAGACATGACCAATCGTTCAAAGGCGATAGCAAGCATTGCATCACCTGCATTGATTGCCGTTGGCATATCGTATTCGATATGGACTGCATTTCGTCCACGACGAATCTCATCATCGTCCATGATATCATCATGAACCAGCGTAAAGTTGTGAATGGTTTCGATAGCAGCACCAATATCGAGAAGCCCTGAATGGGTATCACCTACAGCACGACCAACAAGCCATGGTAATGTTGCACGCATGCGCTTTCCACCACCTTCAATCAAATGCATCATCGCTGCAGCTAAGCGATCATGGCGTGAAGCGGTCAAACTCTCAACAATTCGACGTTCAATGAATGGCCGTACTTCCTCGATGCTCGTTCGTAAATCTGCACCTTCAGCATTAGGAAGCATGTGTGTTACATCACCCATGTCGTGAATTCGGCCATCTTGAAGTGCTTCACAGGCCTCTTTATTCCCTGCAGCATTCCACCAGTCTTTATTCATCAATCGAGCAGCAATGCAGCGGAACCACGGGGCAATGATTTCACCGCTCTCCTGATCAACCAGCATCGCATCCAATTCATCAACATCTACCCACTTGATTGATGAGACTTCATTTGGATTTGGATCAACCTCAACATCCGCTTGAATCATCAGTATATGATCGATTTCTCGTTCGATCCAATCTTGATTCATTCGTGCAGAGTACATCATTTTGGTGATGAAATGAAAATCTTCCATAGGGACTGATGATGGAGAAATACCGAGTTCTTGCTCCAATTTACGAATGGCTGCAATCTTGACGCCACGAGCGTTGGTTTCATCCATTTCTTCCTCGCTTGCAAGTGGATGTGAGCAACAGGAATTTGCCCAAACACTCGGGAACGTGATCTTATCATGCGCACGTTGTTGCAAGAGTAATTTACCCTCCATATTGAACAACAAGACACTGAATGCTCGATGGAGACTTCCTGATTGGAAATGGCTGTCTGCTTTACTGATTGGACCGACGATGATATCGTTTTCATCAACTTGCAGAACAGCTTCCGCCATCATACTGGCTTGTATTGAATCCGATGACTGAGCCTCCAAAAAACTGGAAACTTTGTTGTCGATGTCCGTCTGTGGAACATCTCCGCTTGCATAGTTAGACATATGTGCCCCATTCTGTCTTTGAAGAGGCGCTACATAGACAGTTCGCTTGAAAATGAAGAGATTTAACCTTTACAATCGACGGATGGACCAGTTTTTACGACCGAGTCCTTCGAGCGCAGCACCAGTCAATCCACCCCATACCAACGGTTCATCTATTTGGAAATATAACAATGGAATCATCACCAAAAAAGCAATGATCCAATGATGGAGCCATATGGATTTAGTCCGTATGTGGAATTTAATGTTCTCAGTCAACCAACGAACAATTGAGAAACCGAGAACGATACCTAATGAGAACAATCCAAAATCCATGCGAACACCTTATGGTAGAATCGTCGTTCCTCTCCAAGATTCTTTACGGAGCAATGAAAGTATTCTCGAAGGATGTTCTCCGTTGATAAGATAAACACCGATTCCTGATTTTGCAACCAAATGACCTCGAGTGATCTTCAAGCCGATACCCCCTGTGACATCAATATCTGATTGATGTAGCCCCTCATAACTGACATCTGGCGACCAGAATTCGATAAGATCCTCATCCATTGCCTTGTGTGGAGGTACCTTAAGCAAACCATCAACCCCACCCATCGCAAAGATGAGTGATTCAATATCAGGGAGTTCCATAGCGAGTCGTGCTACAAGATCGTCT
>JASLVI010000154.1 GCA_030741455.1 Candidatus Poseidoniaceae archaeon
CTGATCTTTGAGTGGACGAGGGAGCCAAAACCAGTATTAATCCCATAAACAGTTTCATTCCCATCAACAATCCGATTGACTACATCACGGGCCATAAGGACACGAATCATTGCATTCTCTGCTATCGTTACAGTCGCATTCCCATTGGCCACATCAAAAACATCGAGCGTATTGAGCGTCATTCCATCGAGAGTTACAATCCGTTTTGACAAGTTAATCACCTTCGAGTAATTCATCAAGAACGGTTTCTAGAACAACTTCAGGTAAGGTAACCTTGAGCTGATTGTTAATATCCATCGCTTGCTGTATGGATTTCATCGCACCTTGATTACGTGCCCATGCACGGCGAGCAACACCATTTGTAACATCCCAATGCAACATTGATTGGAGTTTTCTTTCGGATTCATCAGAACCGTCGATAAGCATACCAAATCCGCCATTGGAAACCTCACCCCAACCAACGCCTCCGCCGTTGTGAAGACTCACCCATGTTGCCCCTCGCATGGCATCACCGACAAAATTTTGCACAGACATGTCTGCAGTCCATTTCGAACCATCATGGATATTGGCTGTTTCCCTGTAAGGCGAATCAGTACCGCTAACATCGTGATGGTCACGTCCCAGAATAATTGGCGCGCTAATTCGGCCAGATGCAATAGCTTTGTTCATTGCTGACGCGATACGTGATCGCCCTTGCTCGTCTGCATAGAGAATACGGGCCTTAGAACCAACAACGAGACGATGAGTATTTGCCTCTCGAATCCAACGAAGATTATCTTGAATTTGTTGCTTCACATCTTGATCACGTTCATGTTCATACATATCTTGAAGAACTTCTTCAGCAATCTTGTCGGTTTCAAGTAAATCAACATCAAGTCCTGAAGAACAAACCCAACGGAATGGTCCAAATCCTCGATCGAAGCACAATGGACCCATGATATCTTCAACGTATGAAGGGTATTTGTAAGAACCGTCTGAATTGAAAATATCGGCTCCAGACCTTCCAGATTCCAAAAGGAAGGCATTGCCATAATCCCAAAAGAACATTCCGCGTTCAGCCATTGTATTGATTGCGTTGACATGTCTGCACAGTGAATCCTGAACCAATTGCTTGAATTCTGCAGGTTGTTCATGCATCAGTCGTTGTGATTCCTCGAAACTGAGGTCTGCTGGGAAGTACCCTCCTTGATAGGGATTATGCAGGGAGGTTTGATCGCTTCCCAAGTGAACATAAACATCACGTTCAACAATCTGTTCCCAGAGATCAACAACGTTTCCTACAAAACCAATTGAACAACCTCTTTTGTCTTCAGCAGCTCCAATCATGAGATCAATTGCCTCATCGACATCATAGGACAGATGATCGACCCAGCCTTGTTGATGACGTTTTTCAGCCGCTATTGGATTTGATTCGGCTACAATACAGGCTGCGCCGGCAATGACTGCGGCTTTCGCTTGCGCTCCTGACATACCCCCCAATCCCGATGTGACAAAACACATGCCGCCGAGATCACGTTCAGATGTGAGGCCGAATTTTAGCCGTGCTGCATTCATCAGAGTAATTGTAGTTCCATGCACGATTCCTTGTGGGCCGATATACATGTATGATCCTGCAGTCATTTGGCCGTATTGCGTCACGCCCATTGCATTCAGACGTTCATAATCGTCAGTTGTAGAATAATTTGGAATCATCATGCCGTTTGTGACTACGACCCGTGGAGCGTTTGTGTTGGAAGGAAAAAGGCCAAGAGGATGACCAGAATACATAACCAAAGTCTGCTCATCTGTCATTTCGCTAAGATATTTCATAACCAAGCGATACTGTGCCCAGTTTTGGAAAACAGCACCGTTTCCTCCATAGGTGATTAATTCGTGAGGGAATTGAGCAACGCTTGGATCAAGATTGTTATCAATCATGAGCATAACTCCTGCCGCATGCAATGAATTGCTGGGATATTCATGGATAGGTAGGGCCTGTATGGAACGATTGGGTCGAAACCGATGCATGTAGATGCGGCCATACGTCCGTAGTTCCTCTAAAAATTCCCTGCCGAGTTGCTCATGGTGCTTTTGGTCAAAATAGCGCAAAGCATTCATCAATGCTAATCGTTCTTCTTTGGAACTAAGAATCTGTTTTCGTATAGGTGCGTGGTCAACTGATTGGTCGATACCTGGGTGCGGAGGTAAATCCTCTGGCAAACCTAAGAACGATTCGTCAACCAATTGACTCCCCTCTGTATCACTCCAGAAAACCGAAGGACTTGAGGGTTGTTCATTGAACGATGGGCCGACGGATTGAAGAACAACATCCATCTCATCTTGTCCATGAGCAAGGAGGTGGAGCATGATGCGATACTCCTTGATACTGAAAAGGATATGACGAATGCATTCAATGCAGTACTCGGCGCAACGATTGCAGTCTGCATTGTCTTCCTGTTTATCTCAATTAATTTTGATAATTTTCTGACATCGGTTGTGGATGATGAAGAAAGTTCTGTGACAGAATATACACCTGTTTGGGACCGCTACAACAAAAATTACCTAACTGATCTGAACAATGGATCGATTCTTGAAGCTGGCCCATACAGTCTATTGGCGACTGATAACGAGTGGGGATCAACACATCATTTCGTCGAGTATGAATTACCTCTCGAAGAAGGTGGAGCTGCTCCAAATGGTTTGATTAGTCTCGCTGTCTGGCTACCAGATAACATTCTGGATGGAACGAAAGTCCCAGTTATTGCAGAAATAGGTCCGTATTTCCAAGAGCCATCTGTTCAAACACCAACTATCGAAGTGCCGGGAACATGGTTAGGCGAGATGATAATCGACCAAATTTTACCGCACGGTTACGCATTCGCTCAAATTTCAGTATCAGGTACTGGAAGATCAAATCACTGCATGGACCTCATGGGTACGGCAGAGCAATTGGGCAATGATGCTGCCGTACGATGGTTGGCTGAGCAAAATTGGAGCAATGGCAACGTTGGATTGATTGGGAAATCCTACGATGGTTCAACACCATGGCAGGCAGCGATGTTCGGCAATGAGCATGATTATCTCAAGACGATTGTACCTATTTCCGGGCTCATTGGTGTTAAGGAACTGATGTGGAGGAACGGCAGTTCAGAGGCTCGTGCACCAATTATGCACAACGGCG
>JASLVI010000155.1 GCA_030741455.1 Candidatus Poseidoniaceae archaeon
ATTGATGTTGAACTGCGTAAGAACGATGGCAGTCTTGTTGCACAGCGTTCTATCCAAGTGGACGATGCGGCCCCGACGATTCAATTGTTCTTTGAGAACAGTTCCAATGCCTCGATTGATCGAATCATCGACAATGATGACGAATATCTCAGGCTTGTTGTCTCTGATGGCGATGATTTTGTCAATATGTATCTCGCAGATATTGAAATCGATTGGCCAGGTTACGGATTGCAAGTTCTTTCTGCAGAAGGCTCAGTCAATGATGGCGAGGTACGCATAAAGCTGAACCTACCTGAGGAGACACTCGAAGCAGGCGATGTTGACGTAATGGTTGCTCTCCAAGATTCACGAGGTGTTACATCAACATCATCAACCAGCATTCCATTGGTTCTGAATGCACCGAAAATCGTGGAGATGGTTCCGTGCAATGATGTTGGTCTTATCGATGAATTGATGTTCGGCCATCCTGCAATTCTTGGAGCC
Organism: Candidatus Poseidoniaceae archaeon; assembly: GCA_030741455.1. GTDB lineage: Archaea > Thermoplasmatota > Poseidoniia > Poseidoniales > Poseidoniaceae > MGIIa-L2. The sequence goes on from JASLVI010000155.1 coordinate 484, forward strand.
GTTATTGAAAGCGATCGGCCGCTTGAGAACATTCAACTTTCTCTACGGCAATTAGGATGGTCGGTCAATGCACCACAAATAGAGCAACCGACTTGGACAGAAACAACCGATGGCTGCTTACAAGAGACTGGTGAGGATGTATACTGGTTCAGGCTTCAATTGGATGGTTCATTTGCTTCTGCTGAAGGCTCAATACAACTGATCGTAACAACGATCGATGGATATCCTGCCTCTTCGCAAATCCCAATGTTGTTCCGACATGCACCTCCAATCATCAACGGTACGATTCCAATCATGGTCGAAGCAGGATCCGACCTTACATTCCAACTTACAATCACCGATTTGGACGGACTATCAGATGTATCGTGTAATGCAAATGCCTCCGACGACAACAACAGCATCGTTTGGCAAAATGAGTTCCGGCCGATCGATCTACTAGATTCCGATGGCCAAAATCAACTCCGTTGGCCGGTTCCAAGAAACCTCAATGAATCAACAGATTACCTTCGAATCGTTGTCAGCTGTGAAGATTCTGATGGAGAAACCGGTATTTGGGCTCCAGTGGAAAAAATCTCAGTCGAGTCGTATGTCTGTCGAATAAACTGCAATAGTACAGTCGATGATGGAATAAAGACCGAGAATTCAGCATCTCTAATGCCATACATTGTTCTTGGTTTAGGTCTCCTTGTTGTTCTCTTCGCAACCCTGATGTTTGTTCGAAAACAAAGTGGAGAAGAAAAGTGGGCTTCGGATGAAGCGATTGAAGACTTTGATACATTAACGTCTGATTCAATCGCAGAGGCAGAAGCATCTCTCCTTAGCATGGCTGCAGATAATCCTCCTCCAATTCCAGATGGGTGGACGGAAGAGGCATTCGTGACTTGGTTGCAAGGTGAACGACCTTCGGATTGGAGCGATGAACAGTGGGATACGCTACGTAGTGAGCATGCTTCACGGCTTGAATTGCCGAGTGAAGCAGTCGATGAGATAGGATTGTAAATCGAAAGGTCAGACACCTACTATGGCAGTAGGGTATGTCTTGCTAAATGTGACACCTGGCGTCGAACACGACGTCTATCTTCAATTGAAGGAACTTGAGAATGTAGCAGACGTCACTGTGCTCTTTGGTGACTACGATCTTATTGTGAAATTGGTAGCAGAGGATTTGTCATCGATTGCTACGGCCGTTGTCAACACGATTCGTCAAATCCCTGGAGTTATTGATTCCAAGACGCTCGCAGGTGCAGAATTCTAGTTTCGCAGTGCCTCGCTTTTTCAATTTTTACGTCTCGGAAAGGGTTACTGGACGCTATATGTGACGCAGTATTGCCTTTTTTCGCCGAAAAATATAATAACTAGAAGTTGTGATTGAGTTTTGGAGGTAATCCAAATGTCAGACAAGAAATATTTCGTTCTCATGGAGAACGGTAAGGACACAAGCCAAGTATTTGCGAGCAAGCAACCACGAGGAGCAGCCCTCAAAGCTGCAACACGTGGACACACGAACATCCGCCTACGAGAGCGTGGCACCAAGCGTGTACACGTTTTCAAGGGCTCGATCACAATGGTCGACAAGCCTGCTGGTGGCCCTGCTTGGCTCCCAGACAAGATCAAGAAGGCTAACGTCAAGAAGCAAGGCATCGAGCACCTTTGAGGCGCTTGATCACTTCTGATCTTTGACTCGCTCGTCGAGTGTTGCCACAAAAGTGGCTATCCGCCCCATCAAGGATCCAGGTCCTTGGTGGGGCTTTTTTTATTTTAAAATCCGCAATGATGACTCACGTCTTGTTCGCCTTTTTCGATGACTGCAGTTATCGCACCCCTGCTCTTCCAACCATTACTGCAATACTCATTATGAAGTAAAAAGCCAATGTTAGAACGACGGAAATCCAAGCACCTGTGCGTATGTCTACATGTACATTCCTTTGGTGCAACTCGCCCGATACCCTGCTCAGTGTCGCACTGATTGCAAGAAGAATCGCAGCTGTTGTAAATGGTATAAGTAACAGAATGTTGAAGCCATCATAATCTTGGCTATCTCCAACAGATGCGATCGTCATGGAAACCAAAATCATCGCCAATGGTAAGCCAAGGCCAAAGAAAAAACCACGAGTAAACATTACACCCCCGTCATTCTTTTGAACAAACTCGAGCGCAATGTTGCTCGAACACTTAGGACACGCAACAAACTTAGATCCAATAGGGACTCTCAATAATTGGCTGCAATCAGCGCATTCGATGATGGTGGAGTCCATATTTTGAAATATGGTCTGGTATTTATTTTTGTAAGTCGGGGATATGGCTCTGCGAGTTTCATTTATGTGTCTTGGATTGATGGAAGCAGTATGGAGAGGCTCAATTTTCGTATCACGTCTCCAAAGACCATTTTCGTTTTACTGATTTTTGTGTTATCAACTGTTTTACTTGTTGGCTTATCTGAACGAGGTAGAAGCTTGACCCAAGAGGAGGAAATTCTCAGTGGCGTTTGCACCTTATTGTGCATACTCTTGGCACCCATACTCCTGGTAGGAGTAAATCTAACTCAGAAGAGCAACCCCGATGTTGAATTGCAAATGGATAAAGACCAACAAACAGAATGAATCAAACCGATTTCG
>JASLVI010000156.1 GCA_030741455.1 Candidatus Poseidoniaceae archaeon
CTCGAAAGGAGGGCATATTGCTTACCGGTGCTTGGGTTGAAAGCGAGCACATTCTCTCCGATGGAGCCGTTGAAGCGTCTCGAACCACAGCAGAACATATCAGCAAGATGCCACTTCAACAATGAAGAACCTCATAGCAATCCGTAGGTTATGCGCATCGTGACATGGAACGTAAATGGCTTGCGAGCAGCCATTCGCAAAGGTATTGACAATTGGTTCGAAGATGTTGATGCCGAGATTTGGATGCTTCAAGAAACTCGAGTTCTTGAAGAACAATTTCCAAAAGGATGGAATTGGCCATCAACACATCAAACCATTCTCCACCCTGCAGAAAAAAAGGGCTATTCGGGTGTAGCAACGATGTCGAGCGTTGCGATGACAGAAATTCAACGAGGCATGGACGGCATACTGGATCCATCCGATTCTGAAGGACGAATCCTCGTTACAAAGCATGGTGAGTTGACGTGCATCAATACCTATCTTCCAAGTGGCTCCAACAAAGATGAACGTCAATTGTTCAAAGAAGAATGGATGGATGAATGGCGTTCATGGCTCCAGCCGTATTTGAGAAGCGACAAGCCTGTGCTGGTTGTGGGCGATTTGAACATCGCACATACAGAGGACGACATTTGGAATCCGAAAGGAAATGCAAAATCGAGTGGCTTTCTTCCACAGGAACGTGAATGGTTCTCACAATTACTCGGCGATGGATGGCACGATTTGTTTCGAGAACATGTTGGTGAAGGTGTGAAACTCTACTCATGGTGGTCCAATCGTGGCCAAGCCCGAGCAAAAGATCGTGGATGGCGAATCGACTACATGCTTGGAAATGAAGCACTCATGCCCTTTGTTGAATCCATTCGAATCGACCGACAAGGAGGCATCGATATCTCAGATCATGCACCAGTGATTCTTGATTTGAGCGATGCAGTCACATCGTGAAGCCTTCGATGACGTACATGATTCCAGAGAGAATGATTCCAATCGTAATCATTGTACTGATGTGTGATTTCTTCCATTTCTTCAACCATCTCTTTCCGAGATGAACGCCGATGATGGCAGAAACAACAGAGCCAGCGACGAGTGGGAGGTATTCGGTGAGGGCTTCGCCATCCGAGTACAGATAGACCGGTAGCCGTGAAAGGTCAACCACCAATGCAAGCAGAGCAGCCGTTGCCGCATAGGCTGATTTGTCCGGTAAGCGTCGCTGAAGAAACATGGCTCGTAATGCGCCTTGGTGACCGGTTAATCCACCCATAAATCCTGAACCAAAACCGCCCCAGCGGTCCTCTGCCTCAGGTAGGCGATAGTTGGTCCAACGTTCAGAAATTGCGAGAATTGGTAGAAGAATCAACGCAAAACCAACGACGATAAGGAGTGGTTGAGGGTCGATACTCGTACTGAGTGAAGCACCGATGAATGCACCAAGGACCATCGCCCAACCATAGCGTTTGACCGCTGCAAAATCAACATCGGTTTTCAGAAGGAGAAGTTTCCATCCATTATGGGCTGCATGAACCACTGCTACTGCTGCAATGGCAAGATGTGGGTCAAGCCACAGAAGCATAACTGGCGTTAGCATGGTCGCAAGACCAAATCCAGCAGGAACAGTGAGTGCTGCAGCGAGAAGTGTTGCAACCATGCAGAACACGACCAGCATCACATCCATACTACAACCAAGTGGACTCAAATGATGAATGTACCCTCGATGATTGATTAAAACACGGGGTTATATCATCACATAGAAGCCTTTCAACATGGCATGGTCGAAGGTCGAGGGTGGGGATGGAATATTTTCGTCTCAGATGAAAACCTTCTCTTCTTCTGATGCGGAAACTTGGTGGTACTTACCTTACGATCAACTGAATCTTGATTTATTGCCCACTCAAGAATCGATTGGAATCATTCTCATTGAAAGTGAGAAACAAGCGAAGAGGCGCCCATATCATAAGCAAAAACTGTGTTACATTCTCTCCAATATGCGCCATTTCGCACTCGAAACGCAAAGGAAAAGCATCCCCGTTGTCTATGTTTCAACAAATCAACAGTACGACGAACCTTTACTAGAATTGGCCCAGGAATTTGGAACAATCCATATGCTTCGTGGAGCAGAACGAGAACTGAGATTGACATTGGCTTCCCTCATCGAAGGTGGTGCAATTGTCGAACATCCGCATTCAGGATGGCTAACGCCTCAATCATGGTTTACTGAAACAGTTGGTAGTGAACCACCATTCCGAATGGATCGATTCTATCGGCGCGTTCGCAAAGAGAAAGGGTGGTTGATGGAAGGTGACTCTCCAGTTGGTGGAAAATTCAGTCATGATGCCGATAACCGCCAACCGTGGAAGGGTGAACATCAACCCCCTGTTGCTCCACTCTACCCTGTTGATGCGATCGATGAAGAAGTCATTGCATTCGTCAACGACCGATTTGCGGAACATCCTGGTGAGGCTCGTTTGGAGCACTTGCCGACAAACGCTGGTGATCATCGACAGGCTCTCGAATTCCTCTCAGATATTCTGACCTTGTTTGGTCCATATGAGGATGCAATGACAAAAGAAAGCAGAGGATTGTTCCATTCCAGACTCGCATCCTCCGTCAACATTCATCGCGTGCTTCCGCAGGAAGTCATCGATGTTGTCCTCAATGCAGAAGTTCCTCTCAATTCACAGGAGGGGTATCTTCGCCAAATGATTTGGAGAGAATATGTCCATCATGTTCACGAGGTTACGGATGGTTTTCACAGTCTCGACATTCATTCGACAGCCCCTCCAAATCGCACAGCTGGATGGCCCATGAACATCGATGAAGATGATGTCAAACATCCGAATTATCTCAACCAAACACGATCGCTTCCGATGGCATACTGGGGCCAAACGTCGGGAATGAAGTGTCTCGATTGGGCGGTTGAAAGCGTGATGGATGAGGCGTGGACACATCATATCCCTCGCTTGATGGTTCTCAGCAATCTAGCTCAATTGATGGACATTGAACCGCGTCAACTGACCGATTGGTTCCATGCAGCATTTATCGATGCTTTCG
>JASLVI010000157.1 GCA_030741455.1 Candidatus Poseidoniaceae archaeon
CGTCTGCATGGGCTAGAGGACGTTCATCCCATGGATTGAAACAAATTGCATGAGCTGCTTCTTCGAACATTCCAATATCGCCTGCTGAATCACCAACAGCAATAACATGCTTCGCATCAACATTGAGACGACGACGTAACATCCGAACCAATGCCCCTTTCCCATCCATTTGAACTTGATATCGACCGTAATCTTGGACCAACAATGACCCATCGGTTTGGCCTGAATCTGTCGTCCATCCGTTGGTAAAAACGTGAAGACGTGTGTCAAATCCACCAGCAAGTTTCGAGGAAGTGTGTCGATCGATTCCACCCCATCGACGTTGCCACTTTTTTTCGCTTGGAAACAGGCAAGATATATCGCGTGCGGTTTGTTGTAAGCCACCACTTACTATGGCCACATGATGACCATCATCGAGAAGCGATTGAATAAGTAGTTGGTAATTTTTCATCATAGGCATGCCTTCCATACAAGCACGTAAATCAGCATCAGTAATCTCTGAATTATGTTGAGCTCGCCAACTGTTTTTGATGAGTGCAATATCGAGTTTAATCCAGTCCCATTCATCCAAGAGACCCTGATTGTAGAGGCTGAAGGACTCATCATTGTTGATTCCAAGACGATCGTAAACGAATTGCCATGTGGACAAATGGTCGACAAGGACGCGGTCCATATCCAAACAAACGAGCCCTCGCATCTTACCGACTTCCCTTTGGAATCTCATATTGGGCTTGGACTTGCTCGACTTGCTTACCCATAATGTAGAGGATAAGAGCAATCATCATTGCAAATAGGCCAAACAATGTCATTGCGATGGTGAGTAAGGTCACACCAATCGATTCAGTTGATAATTCTGTAAACGTACTAACCACCCCTCCCGACAAGCGATAACCAAGAACGAACAGAACGATTCCAGGAATTCCAAACAAGAACAGAGGATGTCGTGATTGAATCATCCACATGAACAGTTGGGCAAACCGAGAAGCTGTTGCCAGAGACTCTCTCTGTGGAAGCGATGGTAGTGTTGTTGATTCTATCACTCGAACACGTAACAAATCGGAGATATCGTGCGCTGTTGCATCATCTTGAGCAGCAACAAGTTCATCCAATCCAGAAGAACTTAGAGACGCATGTTGGAATTTGGAATTGGCGAGTTGGCTTTCACTTGGACGTGGTTCTTGGCTCGAATCGGTTGAAACCAAGCCTACGTAAACATCCCAATTTTCACGTGAGCGGTTGAGATGAAGTGGAAATTCACGTAATGACCATTGCTTGTTAATGTTGATGAAAAGATAGTTGTCTGCAGGTTCCAAATCGGATTGTTTTATGCAATGGGCGATGGACAGAATATCTTCATCCTCACAGGTGAGGAGTTTGCATCCAACCTCCTCAACAAGGATCGCTGTTTCGTCTTCAGATTGAAGATCGATGAACACAACATCGGCTGTGGCTTGACGCGCTCGTGTAAGGAAGGATACGACCCGTAACTCGATGTTACGGCCAATACCAACGATGCGGAGCGGTACGTTCGCCACGTATGCTGGTTGAGGTCTTGCCTTTCAATCCTCCCTCAGGTATGACCTTCACAACCCCTTTTTGCTGAGAGGCTTTGGAAAGGTCATGATGGATGAACATGCAATCTGTGTGGTCATCCCTGCACGGAATGAAGAGGAACATATTCAGAAGGTTTTGGAAACACTTCCATCATTTGTTGATCATGCAGTTGTGATTGACGATGGTTCAACTGATTCAACCTATAATCGAGCAACAAATGCTTCTTCTTCTGCTGATGTCGAGGTCTTGCAAACACAAGGGATTGGTGTCGGAGGAGCAATTGATCTCGGCCATCAACACTTTCTCAATACCGTTGAGCAACCTTTCGTGAGCGTTGTGATGGCTGGTGATGGCCAAATGGATCCTGATGATTTGTGCGAGGTCATTAAGCCGATTGTTAACGGTCTTGCAGACCATGTTAAAGGCAATCGTATGTTGAATCCAAAGGACATTGAGCAGATGCCAAAACGAAGACGGCGAGCATCACGTATTCTAGGATGGTTGACAACATTAGCAACTGGACGCGTCACCAAGGACCCACAATGTGGCTATACGGCAACATCGTCAACACTGCTCAAAGAATGGGATTGGGATCGTTCATGGAGCGGATATGGTTATCCAAACTACTGGCTGATTCGTCTTTCGAGTCAAGGAAAGCGAGTTGTCGATGTTCCTGTAAAGGCTGTTTACGGTGACGAACAATCAGGAATTCGACCATTAAACTTCTTCCTTCGCGTGGGATTAATGATGACAATTGAACATCATCGTCGAGCATTTCATCACCTGTTCAAGTCACCATTTATGATGCTCTCATTCCTCTTTTACCTAGGAGGATATGTCGCAATCGGAATGACATTGACACAGCCGTTTAGCATCCTATCCTTACCCCTCTGTTGGTGGATTGCTCACAGGCTTGACCGTCTAGCCATGCGTCGATTCAGTGGTGGGCGTACCAAGATTTGAACTTGGGTCCAAGGCTCCCAAAGCCCCGAGTATAGGCCAAACTAACCCATACGCCCTTAAGTTGGGGGACGTGGTTCTCCCTATGAACTTCACTCAAGAAGAAGCCAGGTCCCATCACGCTGACGAACAAGGGTTCCATCCAATTCCATCTTTTCCAAGAGGTCATCAATGAGTAGGTCAGAATCAAGATCCTCCAAGACAGATTGAACCGTATTTCGATGGAGAATCATATCGTCGCCAACCTTCTTTTTGATGGCAGTAAATATCGCCCGAGGTGAGGAAGAGGATGAAGCAATGAGTGGTTCATCCAACGATTCAAGTTTCTTTCTTAATTCATCTCGAAGTTCTTCAGGCGTATTGGCTAAGGCAACCTCAATTCGAAGTTGGGCAGAGGTCTCTGCAGTAGCAACAATAGGCGTTGTTGATGGAAGCGATTGCCCACAATGAGGGCATTGTCG
>JASLVI010000158.1 GCA_030741455.1 Candidatus Poseidoniaceae archaeon
TTGTTGGGCCTTCAACCTATGTTCAATCGCGGACGGTTACCTATGGACCAGTTACCTTCCAGCCGGGTACGAATGAAACGATGGTCGATGATAACATCACGTCGATTCAAGTGCCAGCGAATCATACAATCACATCCGGTCAACTCTCAATCGAGCCGGTTTGGCAGACCATTGCTGAAAATGGAACCTACTTCGGTTCGGGCCTATCCAATGCATGGTCCAATGGAACACATGACCAGACCTCTTCGATAGCCCATGGCGGACAACTCTCTCTTTCAACCGATTCTTCAGTCGGCTCTCTCACTGATTTTGAGGTGACCAAAATGGTTCCAACTGGCTGGCTGACCATGGGCCAAGATGGAGAAGCATGGAGTGTGGAAAATCTCTCTTCACTACAAACTGGTCCAAGCCCGAGAGATGGAAACCATTCGCTCGCTTATATGACACCCGCCCTGAATGCATCAGGCTGCATTCTCTCTCCACATTATGATACGCCTGAATTCATCAGCAACCTCTCGTTCTCATTCGATCATTGGCGCTCGATGGCAAGCGATGATGCTGCATGGGTTGAGTACACGCTCGACAATCAATCCTCATGGCAACAACTCATTCCGACAGGAGGCTATTCAGATTCTGTTACAACAAGTCATCACAATGTGACCCAATCGCTTTCCTCGGTTTGGTCTGGTGATGATGAGCAGTGGACAACAGCACGTTTTGAATTGGATTCACTCTCAACCATCGGGAACAGCGAAACCATGCGATTCAGGCTATGCATTGCCGTAGGCGCATTCAACAGTCCACGAGAAGGCTGGTTCATCGACAATGTCACTTGGCAGAATGATGGTGATCAACCAGGGGCGTGGTTCCACGGAAACCTGAGTGGGGATTATGCACCAAACGCAGATGGAACCCTCGTCATGCCCATCAATTTCTCAGGCCTTAACAATCCAATCGAACTTGAAATTCGATCTGACTGGGATATTGAGGGTGGAACAAACGATGGCATGACCATTTGGTATTCAATGGATCAAGGTCTTACCTGGGTCTTGCTTTCACCCTTGCCTGGGTTGCCTGGAAACGGTGTTGTCCATCAAGGTGTTATCTACAACGATGAATCCTTTGGATGGCTTCCGATGTTCTATCCCGTTCCTGCTACGGCTTCGAGTCATGCGAACGCATCCAGTGCTTTGCTCAAGTTCAATGTACAAACCGATGCGATCGTCAACCACGGAGGTGGAGCTCCTGCCAACGGCTGGGAAGGCATCATGATCGATGATGTGAAGTTGCATTCAGGAGCCAATACAGCCAATCACGTTGTTCGCGTGTTGAGCAACTTTACCAACCAACCGACCTACCAAAATGGCTCAACAGAAGGTTGGTTGGACAATGTCAGCGCTCCGAATCAATGGCAATGGGTTTCCACATTTGGCGAGAACGGTCCAGAGATGGAAGGAGATTCCTTCGAAAATCCACACATCATGCCTGAAGGGTGGGCTATCGAAAATTTCCGAGGTGTTGGATGGAGTCATGGCGTCCTTGGCAACACGACCCTCGGACCGTCGCAATGGCATTCCGGACAATACGGTCTCGGTATCAACTTAAACGGCTCATACGCAGCAAATTCCTATGCGCATTTGATTTCTCCAGTATACATTCTCCCTGAGAACATTACTGCTCTGTTGTCGTTTCGACAATGGATCTGCACAGAATCGGCATGGGATGGTGGAGCCATCTCTATTTCAACCGATGAAGGGTTGACTTGGTGGTATCTTCCTGCCGATCCAGGTGGTTTCCATGACCAACTCTCAACGGTGAACTCAAATTCGCCTTTCTATGGTGAAGGACTACTCGACGGATCACAAGTCACAGGTGGTTGTGGAAGTGGTGCACCTCGAGGCTTTGAGTTGAAGACAAAAGACATCTCGAATCTAACAGGTCAGTCGGTTCGAATTCGATTCTCATTCTTCAGTGATCAATTCGTTCAACGCGATGGCTGGTACATCGATGATGCTGGTCTCGAAATTTCTCTGTTCGAAATGCAGGGCGATTGGACATCACCTTCGATTACACCGCATCCAGTGTTTGGCTACGGACATCTCGATGGACTTGCACATGAACCAGCTAATACCACGTTGCGATTCAGTCTTCTCGATGCTTCTGGTCACATCATTCCTGAATATCAACAACGAACCATGCCATTCTCGGTGGATTTGAACCCCATCGAATATCCTTCGGTCCAAATCGTTGCTCATTTCTCATCGACGGACCCGTACCTGACACCAATCGTTGAACGTCTTGGACTCGGTATCACCCACAGTTTCGGAGCGTATCATCAAAAATACAACAGTGATATGAGCGATTTGGAAGTAACACAGCAAGGCTTCCTTCGTGCAACAACAGGCACAACGGTCGAGTTTGACATCGCCCCAGGCTGTGTCTACGATACCGTCGACGCCTACCATGTTGGCGGGAACCTTTCCGTCTTCTCCTTCCCCTTCAATCTCGCGTCGAACCAGTACATACCAGGCTCGCCATCACTGAAGATTCAACGCTACGATGCTGGAACGAGCGACAATGAACTGTATTCCCTTTGGTCGTTTTCTCTGAATACTGGGGAGATGTTCAAGTCGTTCATCATTCAACCCCGATGTCTTTCTCCTCCCAGTGGTCCTGAGATTTCCATTGGACAGAATCAGCTCGAAGCTGTTCATTGGCCACCATCTGGACATGATGCCGTCTTTGGATTACAGACGAGATTTGATTCGATTGTGAATGGTTCAGAGATCATCAATGCCACCGCCCATGGACAATTGTATGTGAACACCACCGCATCGACAGGGTATCAATTCAGGCATCACATCGCCCTTCCAACCAATGGAGGGGTCGTGCCAAACGTTTGTCCTTTGTTTGAAGGCTCGTTCATCCTTCGTGCAACTGCAGGTTCTCAACCCACC
>JASLVI010000159.1 GCA_030741455.1 Candidatus Poseidoniaceae archaeon
ATAGGAATGTGTTGACCAGTAATCTCCACCAATACTGCTGTTGTAGGAGCCTCCAAGTAACGCAAATTCCTGATCAAAGGATGCTTTGTTTTGACCTCCATTAACACGCAAAGGCATCCCTTTGCTGGTTACAAGATAGTTCATGTCGGAAACGTTGCTGCGGTTGTTCAACATTTCAAGGAAGGGATATGCAAAGTACTCATTGAATTGGTTACGATTGATTGTTTCACCTGTTGGCGTACCATCGAGGTCGAAGATGAACACACGATCAAGACTGATGTTTCTCGCCTCAACAAAGGCCCAACCAATCGTTTTGCTCGCTTCCGATTTGTTGTTGATAAGAACGCCTACGTCACTGTAATCGTAAACGTCAAGCACATTGAAGCCGTTTGGGACAGCGATTGTTTGATTGTCTAAATTGAGCCAATTTTCACCAGTTGTGAACCCTTGGAAGAGATCTGTCTCGGATGCGAGGACTGGACTTTCTTGGTCGTCTTGAAATGGTCCGGAGTATGCGCCGAACAGCGAACTAAACATTAGTATGACGAGAAACAAAGCCGTTCCCCGCCCTCCCATGACGAGTCGACATCAAGTTCTAGTTTAGCAGTATTGTTGATTTGGATACAGAATTCATCCCAAAAAACGCTGTTTTCATCGAAAAACCACTGAAAGAATATGAAGGGTGGCCCCTTCTGAGGAAATGATGGCAGAACTTTACATGGCCCGGACCTGTAAGTGGGGCACACTTCGTGTTGTTGGCGGAGATGTGTGGAATCATGAGGGAGATGTCCTCATAGCACCCGCAAACAATCGACTTTCAGGCCGAGAAGGTCTCGACAACATGATTCACCAAAAAGCAGGTCAAGAATTAACGCAAGCAACCCGAAACATTTGCTTAGAAATGCGAAAAATCAACGCACCTCCATGTGCAGTCACCCACAACGTTGTCACAGAACCGTATGCATTGGCAGACCGATTCAAGCATATCATTCACGTCGTAGGTCCTGATTGCCGACGCCCAAATCAAGATGAAAATCGACGGGATCTCTTGCCTCAAACCTATCTCAACCTCTTCGCAACCCTGCAGGAATTGGGCGGTGTTGAGAACGTTATCTCCCCTCCACTCAGCATGGGCGTCTTCGCATACCCGCATCGAGAAGGCGCACGCCTTACGCTTGAGACGCTTCTTGGCCTCCTCGATGGTGAAGAAGATCCCGGAATCAAAACCTTCACGATTGTGGTGAAAGAAAAGAATTTCATTTCAAACATGCGAACGGTCTATCGAGAAATCAATGACCTGTTGCCAGGTATTGATACAACAAATGACTGAGGCCTATCCATGAGCGACCTTCCTCACATGGTGAGCGTCGCTCTCGACTCATCATCATCATCATTCGATGCCGTCTTGATGGTTTCCAACGATCGTCGGAAGGTGCGTTCAATTGTTGAGGTACTTCCTTCCAAGCTACCATTACGTGTGATGACCAGTTTGAGTCGTGTTCGTGATGCATTGGTTGAGCAAGACATCGATTCACAAGTTCTCGAAGAGGGGCTTTCTTCCAAAGGCTTGTCCATTCTTAACGAACTCTACGATCTTGTGTTGCAAGGCATGGGGGAACGTTGGATTGCAAAAGGTGGACGATTGCTCATCGTTCTTGCAGAACCGATCGATGGCGTCATTATAGTCGATACCAAAATGCTCGGAGCTGAGCGATTGACGACGATTGCTGAAGAACAAGGAATCGAACTTGACGTGCTTGTTCGAATGATTGAACTCTCGCGCGCAATTGGCACAAGAGGACGGGAAGGAACTGCCATTGGAGCCTTGTTTGCCATCGGTAATATTCAGAAAATGCGAGGACATTCAACGGCGATGGTGCTCAATCCATTCAAAGGACATAGTGAAACAAAGCGCGATGTGAAGAACAAAGAGAATCACGAAACCCTTGCTGAATTCGCATGGTTGGATGGTGCGATTTTGTTCAATCGAGAGGGTGTTGCAAGCGATGCTGGTCGCTACATACAAGTTCCATCCGGTCTAACACCGAAATCGGGCGAAGGTGGACGCCACCTCGCAGCTCGTGCGATTTCACAGTTAACCGATGGTGTTAGCATTGCCGTTTCCTCAACAGGAAGTATCGTCCTGTATGCAAATGGTCGAGAGCGATATCGAGTTCGAATCAAATGAGTTGTTCGATGGCTTCATCCAACGTCAATTCACCAAGTGCGACCCGTCGTGCCAATTCCGAGGAGATGGTGATTCGCCCCTCACTCTTGATTCGACTTCGCCGTTGTAATTCACGTAATTCGCCGATTTTTGGTTCGGACGAATCCAATTCCATAACACGCACTCCTGGTAGTGTAGCGATACGGATGGCTGAAACAGCGTGTTGATTTCGATTCAATCCCCTCGATGTTTTCCGTTCATCGACCAATTCTACAACAAAACCTTGCTTTAACATTGCATTGACGAGGCGTTTTCGATGTGAAGGGGAACCCTTTCCCATCCGTATGAGGAGATGTTCAAATTCATGGTGCTCGATCAGCGATTGAATCAATTCGATGCATTCGTCAACGGATTCTGTCTGTTTCGTATCGATGAGAACACCATCCGTAAACCAGGCAAGTCCAGGACGAGGGCCTGTATCGACACCGAGAATGAAGCGGTGGGTTTTCTTTGGTCCTTTGAGCGCAAATATTGCTGCTTCAATAGCCACATCCAATGCTTCTATTTCGGCTGCAATGGGGCGTCCTTCTGCAGATTTTTCTGCAACTTCATCCACTGTCCCAATCCATATCGTGTCCTTCGATGGTAATGGCTGAGTTATACTCGATTGCTCAACACTGATTTTCCTTGCCCGCAGCATTTGCATGATGCGATATGCGAGTTGGAAATCATCGGTTCGGACGAGGACGTTTCGCACATGGAGTGGTAGGTTC
>JASLVI010000015.1:0-11616 GCA_030741455.1 Candidatus Poseidoniaceae archaeon
CGTAGTCAAGATCATGGAGAACATCTCGAAATTGAACAAGTTCGCCCATCCATCCTTGATGAGCTCCAACGTCGACGTACCGTGATACGCTGATCAGAAGTACGGGATGAAGAGAATAAACAGAAGAATAAACAGCAAACCGAGTGATGAGAGGTTGCTCGCTTTTCTTGAGATTTGATCAATCCATAATGGATGGAAGTTCCACAACTTGAGTTTACGGCCAAGGGCACGAATCCTCGATAATCCTGCATGGACCATGTCTTTGAACATATGACCTCCATCGAATGGAACCATTGGAATCAGATTGGTAAATCCGAGAAGAACGTTGACCCACATGAGCCAAAACATGAGATTAACGAGCAACAGCAAGCCTTCCTTACCTACAAGGTTTCCAAGCCACGTATCATCTGCTTCAAGCATTGCTTCCTCATTCGGATGCATAGCTACCCCTTGAAATTCAAACGGAATGATCATGATGGTTACAACGTGGAAGGGAGCAATGAGTGTTCGTTGAAGTGTTGAGAAATCGTTGTTTGGTGACAACGGCCCTGCAATTCGGTCGATACCTGCCGTATTCGAGGAGAGCCCCTCAACGCCCAAGAATGGGTCGCCAGGTGAAATTGCAAGCGTATCAAGCTGATCTTCCGAATATCCAAGCTCCTCATAGTACGTGTATTTGTCAGAAAGTGTAGCATTGACCGTTTCTCTCGTCCCATCATCATGCAGAATCCCAATAAGAACCCAATCACCTGCGTCAAGTTCATCCATTGCATCTCTGAATCCTTCGAGACCAACAACCTCTGTGCCATTGAGTGTTTCAATCGTATCCCATGGCAACATACCAGCATTATCCGCGCCTTCACCCTTGATGATTCCTTTAACATGGATTGATTGATCGCCTGTAGCAAAATGACCCGCGATTCCACCGAGCATAATCAGTAAAACAAATGATGCAAACAAGTTGGTGGCTGGCCCTGCTGCAAACATTCGTTGACGTTCTCGCCTCGGTGCTTTGAACAGTTCTTCTCCTTCAGGCTCTGCAAAGGCACCGAGTGGAAGTGGCCCCAACTGAAGCAATCCAAACGAACGAATACGCATACCATGGCCACGAGCAAGAAGTCCATGCCCGAATTCATGAATGACAAGCGCAACGATGAAACCGATCAATCCCCACCAAAGTGGAATCATCGGGTTAATTCCTGGAATGGCAACAAGTTCGCTCGCTGATGGAGGATCAACATCTGGAGGCGAGAGGATTGCGCTAACAAAGGCAAGTACAAGCACAAGAGCGACCATAAACATAGCAAAGGTGCACACCCAGAGCGAGATTTCACCATAAATTCGCCAAAACCGTCGCGGTTTTGCAACCTTCTCAAGCAAATCGAGCCCTTTTTTGGTCCGAACCATCAAAATGAAACCAAACACGCGTGTAGCATTCCATCGGTCGAGAACACCGTCTCGTTCCCATCGTTTGAGCAGCAGATACCACCCGAAAATGAGTAGCGGGATGATGCGCCAGTCCAAATCGACGGCTCCCCATGATGCTGCCATTGCCTAACCCACATCTCGCTTCCATTTCAACCAATGCACGTTATCATTAATGTGAAGGTTCATCAATAGGGACTCAGAGGTTGAGGTATGTTGCATCGATCAGCCATCGAAGCATGGACGAGTGACAAGTGGGGGCAACCATCGGTCCAGATTGCTGAATGGTTGATTGAAGACGACATCGTTCAGGCCTTCATTCGGTTGCAACGTGGTGCGTTGATCATCGATGCGAACATTGACGAAACAGGACACTTACGATGCAAAAACCATCTTCACATTCCATTTGACCAATGGAATCCTGGTTCTATTCAAGCCAATCGAACACGTGATTCACGGGTTCGTTTCCGCCATCGCCATGCTGAAATCATTCTCTCTGCACGTTTCCGAGCACCTGAATGGGGTCAAGCACTCCTCGAAGAATGGTTGATGACCCAACGAGGCGAAGAAATTCGGCCAAAAAGTTCCGAACAACGACTTGCGACCATTCGACGCTCTAAAGCAAGTATTGAACGGTATCTGGAACAATCAAATCTTGATTATGCAGCAGAAATGCTCGATGATGTACAACAATCAATCGATAACGCAACTCGGGAACTATCACGTCACCGAGCACATTCCGATGGCGAGGAGTAATCACTCCTCTTCATCAACACCCAAGGCAACGAGGAACGCTTTTTCCTGCTGTGCTTGAATGCTCTCGGGCGAGGTTTCAAAGATACGTCGAATCAATGGATCTGCAGCCATAGGGAACAACAGAATTGCACCAATACAGACAAAGAGGTACATGATCGAAGAACTGGGGACATATTCCAAACCAGGTCCTGAACCACTGACCATGAGCTTGACTGCTCCTAGCCATGGAATTTCACCACCTGCTCGTCCAACCAACCAGCTCTCTTGGACGGGGCCAATCGTCGCTCCATCAACGGAACGAAGACCTGATGACCCTATGACGGCACTTGAGCCCTGATCGACCGAACATTTGTTCGCATCGCCTAAGGTCAACAATCCAGAGTGCTCAGGTGTCCATTCATGGACGACCAAATATGCTTCAACACCAGGATGTACAAAACGCTTACAATCGTAATAGGCTGCATCGGTACCATCAAACGAGATATTGATGGTGCTTTGATTGACAACGTTTGTTCCAGGAACATCCCAAGTGAGAATACATGCGCCGTGTGTCCCATTAATACTCCATTCGGAATCGAAACTTCCTC
Source organism: Candidatus Poseidoniaceae archaeon (assembly GCA_030741455.1). GTDB lineage: Archaea > Thermoplasmatota > Poseidoniia > Poseidoniales > Poseidoniaceae > MGIIa-L2. Next base: position 2,769 of record JASLVI010000015.1, read on the forward strand.
CATCTAAACAGGTGCCATTGGGTGAGGCAGGATACACCTCATTCGGAACAACCCGTAGAATCGCTCGATGAATAATCGGTGTTGTCGAAGATTCTCCATTCTTCTTGTAGATGACCACATCACCCTCCATTCCATGTGATTCGTGACCAAAGTAAGGGTTTGTGGGGTCGGTTGCTTCTGCAAACGTGACGATGTTTTCGAAGGACGATTTATGGACAAGAACGAGATCACCTGCATCGATGCTCCCAACTTCCCCTTCGCTATCATGAACCATGCTTGATGATTCGACAACAACGAGTGGCGGCATCGATTGTGTATGTGCATACAATGCAGCGATGAGGACAGCAATCATTCCACCAGCGAGCAATATTTCTCGAAAGAGAAGTTTGGTCGAACTGGAAGGTTGCAAGCGTTCGCCCCCAACTCAACGTCGCATTCCACGCTCTTGAAGAAACGCATTCCATCGCTCTTGATGACCTGCTCCGAGTGCTGCTGCTGAGCGATCGCCGTCGGATCGTCGTCGTTTGAGTTCAGCCGTGCTTTGTATTTCATAGAGTTCATCCAGCGTCGCAACATGTCCTTTGAAAACCAAAAATTCTGGTGTTACAAAAATAAGACCTGTAGCAGCAGCAACAAGCATACCAATCGCTAAACCTGTGTACTCTCCCCAATTTTCAGATTCTTGAAGGAAGAGAAGTTGAAACAGCCCCGCAAGGAAGACGATCAAAAACGCTCCAAAAAGCGTTGCAAGAATCAAATATTGTCGGCCATGTTGTGCCGCCCACCAACGTGAAAAAAGTCCTGCCATGTCCGCCCCTCGTTTGGACCTAAGAACGATGTTCTTCAAGACGATTACGGAGAACTGTTTTGTGACCGTTCGCCGATGCGTTGATATGCTATATGCAAATAGTGGAAGACAGTGGATGTGTACACTATGCGAAAAGCCGTTTTCCTCGTTCTTCTTTTCTTCATCTCTGTGATGGCACCACTTGCATCTTCTGCAACAACAGAAACGCAATTCAAAGGAGGTGCCACATCCTACACAAAGACCTTCAGTGGCCAAGGAAATGGTTCCGCTGGCGTCATCACATTCCCATTCGGTGCAGAAGTCACTTCAGCCCAATTCAATTTCTTAGGCGAAGCAAGCACCACGACATGGAGTAATTTCACTACGAACAACGATTTCGGTGGAATAGGTAGTGGCCAATGGTCCAGTAAGCAAACAGGCAGTTTCCAATACGGTTCACGAAGCAATCTAGAAACTGCTGACGACGAGATTGCTCTCAAGGGCAATCCAACGAACAGCGTCGTGAATTTCCGTTCAACGAATGACCTATCAAACAAGAATTCAGCAACCATCAACTCCACAGGACAATTCGTTGCGCTCGGTGATCAAGGCTACAACAGCGTGACAAAGCAATTCCCCGACCTTTCAGTTTCTTCCAGTGCAAGTTGGAACTATCGAGGCATCGTCGTTCCTGTTTCCGAGCATGAAATCCATACGACTCGTTATTCGAGCACTTCGATGTATACCGCTCCAAGCATTCAGCGATTCAATGCAACAACTGGCGCATTGCTCGGTACAGCCAGTCTCAGCACGTCTGGTTGTACGTCGACAGTCTCGAGTTACTGGTACGATGCAACCGTTGATCCAAACGGCAATATCTGGACCGTTTCCTATTCGTACTATTACCTCACAAAGTGGACACTCAATGCAGCAAAGACCCAATGGCAATGTTCCACCTACTACAATTATGGCTACCCATACTACCTCACCGGCGTTGACTTCGACGACAACACAGGAAGAATGTATGTGAGCTATTACGATTCGTCAACCTATCCAACCTACAATCGATATTTGATGGAGGTCAATCCAAGCAACCCTCGTTCCATCAACTCAACATGGGCGATTGGTTCCGCAGCTGATTACAACTACAAAACGACCTCAACAGCAGGCAATCCAAACTCTGGCTTAGTCGTTGACCTTCCACGTATTATCCTCAATGAATACAACGTTCAAGGATCGCGTCATCACCACTTCAACATGAATGGATTTTCGCTCGAAAAGATGGGCGTTCAAGAGATGCCAAATGGAGGTCATTATGGAATCACACAATTCGATGACGAAGGGAAAATCTACTATTCCTGCTACCATACATCCTACTGCAATTCGGTTTCAAGAAAGATTCACATCTATGGCGATGGTTCTGTGACCGATAGCCGCACACCTTCGACGACTTCGACCACAATTTACGGCCAAACAACAACTGCATCTCGGGCTGTCGACCAAATCAAACTGGAAAGTGCGATTGGTTACGTGCCTTCAGGAACATCCATTGCAGTCGAAGTCTCAAACGATGATGGAGTGACATGGAAATCAATTACTGCCGGTACGACCAAGACTTTTGCCAACAGTGGAAACAAGATCACATGGCGTGCAACATTGACGGGTACATCAACTGCAACGCCAATTCTCGATCAGGTGACGATTCAGTACACGACAAATTTCTTCTCGAGCGGTTATTTCTACATCCGCTCCAATTACAACAATCCATTCCCTTCCTATGTGGCTGCTACAATCGATTACAATGCAACGATTCCAGCAAGCACTTCGCTGACCGTACAACTTGGCGGTAGTACCTCAAGTCTCTGTAGCAATGGATTGACGACGTTTGGACAAAGTGGCCTTACCAAGGCATTCACAACACCAAGCTACGGCTATCTCTGTCTCCGTGTTTCGTTCTCAACGAGCAATTCAGCGTACACACCTGTTCTGGAAGATATTCAAGTCGCGCTTCACAGCAATGCGCCTGAAAATCCTGGCTTTGAAATTCATGCGCCCAGTCCAATCCCAGCCAATTTCAATCCTCCACTCTCACCAACAGTTGGTTGGAAAGAAAACGGACCATTGGTTGGCACCAAGACCATCAATGCCGTTGGCACAACGAATGCTATTGTCAAAGCATTCAACGACCGCATACCAGACACGGGTGCTGGATTCGTCGACATCCCGATCGATTTGACATCCGAGAGCAGTGGGATTCTGACGCTCACATCCTTTAGCGTCACGTACACGATTCAAACCGTTAACCTGGAGATTACAATTCCTGAAGGAGAAATCCTCCATGAACGAACAGAACCATATGAAGTCGTTACCCGACACATCGTCGGTGAAAGTGCAACGAAGATTCGAGAGGCGACATTGACGCTCATGACCACTTCATCGGCCTCGAATCCGACCATGTTCTGGCAAGATGGTGACGTTTTCCCATCACCAAATGATCCTGATGGTTATGTTGTCATGGATGGAAATTCCTATTCAATACTCAACAACAGCATCCTTGAAATCCATTGGTTGTTCCGAATTACTAGCGACTTCCCTGACCAAAACAATGTTCGATTCAAGACAGGTTGTCTCGATGATAGTGGATCGGCTGGATTTGCACCGCTCGATTTGATCAGTGACGAAGGGCTTCGTGTCAATCGTACCTTCGGACTTGGTTGGATGAAGGTTCGAGATAATGAGGGCGACCTTGTACGAGACGACGTTCCAAACAATGCATGGGTAGCTGCTGGCGAAACACTCCACTTCCAAGGTGCTATGTGGTTCATGGATTCAAACGATGCCCCTCTTGACAGTGCCTTTGACGTCCGTGTTTCTCGCAATGGATGGGTCGAGTCAACGGCACGCGATACAACCAACAACAATGGTTCATTCTTCATCAGCGTGGTAACGCCGAATATCGATGTTCCTGATGGTTTGAATTACCAAGTTCAGACCTACAACGAGCGTAATCCCACGCACGTCATGGATCCCAACTCAGAATGGTCTCGAACCTTCCGTGTCGATGCCACACCGCCGGAACGACGAGCCGTGTTCCCTGAAGATGGGTCCTATGAAGCAGGTGTGAACCAACAGGACATTCGAATTCTCGTGCATGATGAAATCGGTGTTCCAATGGAATTAACGCTCATGTACTGGGTTGAAGCAGACCATGACCTCAACCGTAACGGAATTGCCGATGATTCGGAGTATGCTAGCAAGTCTGTGACCAATATGAGTACCAGCAAGAGCAAGTGGTTCATGACCACCATCGATCATTCCCGTAATCCAAACATGGGCCGAGTCTCGTATTACTGGTCTGGAGGCGATCAAGCAGGTAACCCAGTCTTTTACACGCAATACGATGATGAAGGTACATTGTACAGCCTTCAATCAGGACCTGGTTTTAATTTCGATGATGCAACGTTCCAAACTCGAAAGGACGCTGCAGCCATCTTCACAGGACTTGAATGGGTCGGACACAGCGATGACGAACCAGTCTTTGCAGGTCTTGAACAATCCATTACAGTCGGCTTCATCGATGAAAATACGGCGATTGACTTCGAACACATCTCACTGGTCTTCGACTTTGAAGGGCCAAACCCAAGCCGTGATGCGCAACGAATCTCCTATTCTGGATTGAACAATACGTTCTGGAGTGAAAGTTCCTACATTCACCTCCTCCCATCGAGTTCAATGCGTGAAACGACCAACGAATCGGGTCTGCCATGGATTATCGTAACCTACAACTTCGTCTTTGCGTGGGATTGGCCTGATGAAGAGATGGGCGATCTCGCTCTCTTGTTCAAGGAACGTGGTTCGATTGATGATGGAGAACTGTTGATTCTTGAGCACACCTTCCGAGTTGAAAATGACTTCACACTCTCACCAACCGATTACACGGTCGAGGACATTAGTGAACCACGAACAGGTCCTGTTGCAGACGGGACGCGTGTTCGCAAGGATGACCGTTTGGCATTCAGTGGACGTGTTGTGTACGAAGGCAGCAATGTTCCTGCACCTCGTGACGTGGGTATTTTGGTCGAAGTCTTCGATGGAGAAAAGCTCTGGAGCGATGGGTCCTTGACCGACGATGGTGAGTATCTCATCGAAGTCCCGCTCGATTCAGCCAAGACATTGCAATCCTCTCCAACCCGAACGTGCTTGATTTCGATCACGAACATTCCCGGGCGTGGCGAGGATATGACCGGCACACTGGTTTCAACAACGCTTCGTGTCATTGTTGACGATGCCGCACCACGTGTGGTCCGAAGAATGGCTCCGTTGAACGTCATCGATGTGTCCCCGTCCAACGACTTAACGTCGATCTATGTTGAATTCCAAGGTTCGGAAGATGCTGACTTGACCGGTTCTGAACAAATGATTCATTGGGTCATGCGTGACCAAACCCGCACCATCACCATCGGTGCTGGTTCAGCATTGCTCGGAATGCAACAAGAAGGGCCAACTGTCTACTGGACAGGTGAAGTCGACATTACCGCTGGTGGAACCATCGTCCCACAAGCGGGCGATTTCGTTGGATTCTACATGACTGGTTGGGATGCTGCTGGAAATCAATTCCCAGTTGTATCCAACTCGGAAGCCAGTCCAATTCCTGAATTGGCCTTCGATGACACCGATTTCGAGCGCCAATGGGTACGTCTGGGTGCAGTTGGACCTGAACTTCGTATCAAGTCGATTTCCGTATCAGATGATCACGTTTCACCTGGAACCGACGTGGAAATTACTGCAACGGTCGTGAATAATGGAGGATCAACAACCTCACAATTCAAGGTCGCCTTCTTCGCAGGCGACGATGAAGATCCATTCGATGTCAAAGCCATTGTCGGAATCGATGCAGGAGAATCTGTTCCAGTGACCGTTAACTGGGAAGTCAAAGATGTCGATCGAGTCCGCGTTGAAGTCGACTATGGAAACGTCTTGGTCGAAGTGAACGATAATGACAACACTGCTGAACACGATATCAACATCGCATATGGACAGTATCTCGGCTGGTTGGATTCGCCTCGTGAGCAACCGCTCGCATGGATTTTCGCGGTTCTCACCGTCTTCATTCTGATCGCTGTTGCAACCGTTGCAAGCCGAACCGCCATCGACCTCGGTGATGGCGCCTTTGGCGAAGATGAAGAAATCGATTGGGAAGACGATGATGAGTACGATGATGAGTACGACGAAGAGGACGATGACTGAGTCCTCTTAACTGACAAATCCTCAAGAAGGGTGGGCAGGCAGAACACTCCGCGGGGGTGGGGAGAGTATGTCGGATGTCTTTACGCAACTTCATCCTCAACTGCAATCCTTCCTCTCTGAACGTGGATGGAATCCTACTCCAGTACAAGAGCAAGCTCTTCCACAACTGATTGATGGAAAGGAACGGTTGCTGATCGCTCCAACTGGTTCTGGAAAGACGCTGGCTGCCGTCCTTCCGCTTCTTCATCGATGCAAAATCGAAGAATGGAAACCACTGTCCATACTCTACATCACACCATTACGTGCGCTCAATCGTGATGTTGACCGGCGACTTGCTGAATTAAGTGAAGCATTGGGGTTACGTTTTGCGCTTCGTCATGGCGATACGCCGACGAATGAACGCTCTCGACAGGTCCGACGACCACCGCATCTACTTGTCACCACACCTGAAACGTTTCAACTCATGTTCACAGGTCATCGATTACGTGCCATGCTTTCATCGGTTCAAGCCGTCATCATCGATGAAGTGCATGATTTAGCTGCGAGTGAACGTGGATGGCAATTACGATTAGGATTGCAACGTCTTGAAGCGCTCTGTGGCCGAACATTGCAGAAAGTTGGTCTTTCTGCAACGGTTGGAAATCCTGATCAGGTTGCAGCCTGGATTTCCAACGAGTCGTGTCAGCCGATTCTTGCACCTGCTGAACGGTCAACCGTTCTCACTGTCGAAACAGCACCCCCACTTGCAGAAGATGAAGTTGGTGCCATAGAGATGCGCCTCTCACCTCGAGCGCATGCAACCTTCCGCCTCTTGAGTCAACTTGTTGAAAACGACCCTCCATGTCTTGTTTTTGTCAACAGTCGAAACGCTGCGGAAACGGTTGCACAACGGTTGCAATCGATGGCGCCGCAACTCAACATCGGTGTGCATCATGGTAGTCTTGCAGCAGAAACTCGTCAGGAAATGGAGCAAAACATACGCGAAGGATCATTGCATGCGCTGATTTGTACCTCAAGTCTTGAACTTGGCATCGATGTGGGATCCATCCGAAAGATCGTCCAACTTGAGAGTCCAAGATCTGTTGATCGAATGCTCCAACGCGTCGGTCGAGCCGACCACCGTATAGGTGGTATCGGGCGTGGCCACCTGCTCGCATGGGAAACCGATGGCATTGCTGAATCGGCTGTCATCGCTCATCGTTCCCACCTGGGCTTTATCGAAGATGTTGCATGGAGAAACCGCCCCTACAGCATCGCTGCGAATCAAATCATGCTCATGGCGCACAGTTTCAAAGTCGTTCGAATCGATGATGTCCACGAGATTTTTTCACAAACCGAACAATTCGATGATTGGACTCGGAAGGATACTGAGAACGTCTTAGCAGTCCTCGCAGATCGATGGTTGCTTCGCTATTCACTTCAACCGGATGAAAACCCTTGGTATCGTTGGCCAAAACACCTTTACCTCGCTGCAAAGGAAGCCATCGCCGATGGGCAGAATTGGCCAGATGAATTGCCGAGATACGATGTTGCTGACGAAGACATTCCTACAGAATACAAAGGGATGCGCATGCCTGTTCCTAAACAATTCAAGGATGGATGGTTTGCTTCAGCAGGTCGAACACGAAAGTGGGTTGAACATCATCTCTCGATGATTCCTGACAAACAATCCTATCGAGTTCGTGATGTTGTGACTCGACGAACCATCGGTAATGTCGATGAAGCCTTCGTTCTCGAACTCAACGGAAGCGGTGAGGAGGAAGATGGTCGAACACGTCAATTCGTCATGGCAGGACGTACCTGGACGATTGTTGATGCTGACCCTGAACAAAGCGAAGTGCTCGTCGCACCCGTCTCCATACAGGGGGAAGCGCCTACGTGGGTTGGTGAACTTCCCCCAGTACCAGCGGTTGTTGCACGAAACATTGGGCGGCTTCGTCGATTGGTTGCCGAAGATTTTGGCCTTATTGAAGCAGAAGAAAACGAGGAGATTGATGTTGCAGGTCTCTTAGCACACGATGGTCATCCGCTCACATCGTATCCTCTCGATGGTGAAGCCATTGGCTTACTTGCTGATACGATCACGCGACACATCGATGCAACGGAATCGCTTCCAGATCAGCGAACGATTACCATCGAACAACGTTCTGAAGCGCTCGTCATCAATATGTGTCAAGGTACGCTCATCAACGAGACCATCGGTCATCTTCTGCTTGCCATGGCATCAACACGTACAGGAAGATGGGGTGGTTTGATGGTTGAAGCGACGCGAATTCATCTTACAGGGGCTGATTTACAACCTCGAGATGTCATCGATTGGTTGCATGAACTTCCTGCTGATGGAATTGAAGGACTTCTTTCGGTTACACTTCCGAATTCACGCCAGGTTCGATGGCGGTTTGCACAAGTAGCCAAAACCTTCGGAATTCTTCAGCATGGTGTTGATCCAAGAAGAATCAATCTTGCTGCTCTCGTTCGACGCTATCGAGGAACCATCGTACTTGAAGAAGTACTCAACAAACTTTACGATGAGCGAATGGATATTCCCGGTGCAAAGGATGTCTTACGAGGTATTCAATCGGGCCTTCTCGATGTGGTTGTTACACCTGCTGGGCCGCTCGGATTATCGGACCGTAGTCAACGTGACCTCTTGCTTCCAAATTGGGACAATGAAGCCGTTAGAGCACGACTTCGCCTTCGACTGATGAATGAACGAGCAGTTTTGTGTTGTCTCAAATGCCATGCAATTCGAAGATTTCGGGTCGAACGTTATCCTGAACTCAAAGACCCTCAAGCATGCATCTCATGTCAAGG
>JASLVI010000015.1:11716-20669 GCA_030741455.1 Candidatus Poseidoniaceae archaeon
GAAAAAATGCTGGAGGGATGGGTTGCTTCTGAGGAAGAAAGCGATCGAAATCGAATGATTCGTAATGCTTCTTTAATCAAAACACATGGCTTTCATGCCATCGTTTGTCTTATGGCACGAGGTGTTGGAGAAGCGACAGCTCAGCGTATTCTCCGTAAAGGCCACAACAACAACATCGATAGTTTGCTTCAATCGATTCATCATGCAGAAATTGAATACGCTCGGACCCGCCGATTTTGGGGCTAATCACTTAAATTCAACATTTCGAAGTTTGATACCTGCTTCTTTCATCATGTTTGTTGAGCGGGTAAAATCCTCCATCCATCGTTCAGGGATGTCGTCTGTGCCTGCATAGACCACTTCGACAATTCCTGCCTGAATCAAGGAACGGGCGCAACGTGTGCAAGGAGGCCACGTTACGTAGGCAGTACAATCTTTGAGTGAAACACCTACACGTGCTGCATGCATAATCGCATTCTCTTCTGCATGGCAAATCAGAGGATATTTTTCTTCTCGATCGGCTAAACGTTCTTCTGAATCCTCAATACCTCGTGGAAATCCATTGAAACCTGTCGAACGAATTTCGCGGTCTGCTCCAACAACAACACATCCAACTTTCGTTGAAGGGTCTTTGCTCCACAAACTAATGTGATTTGCCAATTCAAGGAATCGTACATCCCACTTTGAACCCATCTTGACCAACTCGGGGTTAGACTTCATCCCTTTGAGCCTTTGCAGGAAACATTTCCATATGTTCTGAACCCCACAATCCCATTGCATCGTACATTTCACCGACAAGGTAGAGCGATCCGATTACGATTGTGAACGTAGGACGTCGTTCTATCAACAATCGATATGATGCTTCTGCATCCTCACATGCATGGACTTCACACCCTCTGGGCCAATCAAGTTCCTGCAATGTATTGATTGGAACGCCAGAGTATCGACCATGCTGTGGTTTGGTTAGAACGATGTCTTGAGGAGGATGCTTGTGGCAAAGATCGACCAATGGTTGGCTAAACGCGTGCAAATCGTATTGTGGTGTACATCCAAAAACAAGCGTCCAGTTTGGATGTTGTTCAATTCGATCATTGAGTTGAGGCAATATTCTTGCTAGCCCACTTGGGTTATGTGCTGCATCAACAAGCATCGACGTTTCCCATTCTGTTGGAATTTCTTGGAGCCTTCCTGGCCACCTTAGGTTACGAACTGATGCTTCCAATCCATCGGTAGTGAGATTGAACCATGCAAGGGCTGCCTTTGCAAGAAGAACCGCTTCTTGTTGAAACGAGGCCTCATTTGGTATTTCGATCCAACTCAGGGGTGCAGGTCCAAATGCTTCGCCGAGTTCCTTCCTGCCAGCATTCGTTGCTTCAAATTCGATAGCTGATATGGCATCTCCATCGTTAGTTTGTCGAACGAACAATGGTTTTCCTGGTCGAGCAATCGCTGCCTTTTCGGCGGATATTTCAGCCAATGTGTCTCCGAGAATATCTCGATGCTCGAGACTGAGTGATGTGATGATTGCAGCATCTGCAGGAAGGATTCGAGTTGCATCATAGCGCCCACCTAATCCCGTTTCAACAATGAAAAAGGATGCTTGTTCACGATGAGCAGAGAGACAAGCGACAAGAAACGTAATCTCAAAAAACGTTAGTTTGAGGTCCAATTCCAATTCTACCGCTTGTATTTGCAGTAAGCATTGATCAAATGTGTGTGCATCAATAGGCTGACCATTGATTCGAATACGCTCCTCTTCTCGAACGAGATGCGGTGACGTGAACATCACCGTTGATTTACCGAGATGATTCAGATGGACTGCAAGCGTTGCACAAAGCGTTCCCTTCCCGTTGCTTCCGGCAACATGAACAATTGTACTCTCATACGGAGATTGAAGCAATGTTTCATGGGCCGAAAATACACGTTCAAGTCCAAGTTCCATGCCTCGCTTCTTGCTTTCAGCAAGCCATTGACGGATGTTGGACGACATCGACCTCATCCATGCCTTGTGGCTACTTCTCATAGGTGTAGCGATGCGACGATTGTTCTGATAAACGTCGATGCGCTCAAATGTGGTTCATGTCTGGAGGTGGTATGAGCGACGTCGGAGGGGACTTTCGCCGCCAACTCCCATCCATGATTGGGATGGCTGGTATGTTCGTTGCCACCATTTTCCTCGCAATGTACATTCGTCCTTGGTACGATAGGGCAGGATTGCAAGCATTCGGTGAAGCAGGAGCGTCACAATTACGTTTTATTGCTCTTGAATTGTTGATGATTTTCATCTTCACAGCCGCTATTTTGCTCCTTGCAAAATACAAGAAAGAATGGGTCATCAAATACGGAATTATGGGGATTCTCTTCATTGCACTCCTCTATGCAAGTATTCCGCTTGCACATCAGATTATGGTCGATGACAGCGTTACGCCATTTGAGTACGAATCAACGGATGATGTCGATGCAGCCTATCTAACGGAAATCGGAATGGATCAATATCTCGATTCGATACGAAGCAATGAGAGTGGAGAACTTGTCAATACCATTCGATTGATGCAATGGGGAAGCGAAGAGCCGCTGTGGACAACCGCCATTCCTCATGGAAACGTTACGTATGAATTCTCAGAACTCGTTGTTGTACCGGGGCCAACATCCGTAACCATCAACAATGGTGCACTGATTTACACACTCTCACTTTCGGATGGAACCATTGAATCCACCTACAATTGTTTTGAATTCAACAGCCAAGGAGATGCTGTACCAATTATAGAAACAGGTTGCATTGTTGCTACAAAAACAGATGATGCTCTGTACATTATTGATGCTGCAGAACGTTTGCATCGATACAATACCTTTGAGAATTCACCCGGTGTGATGACAAAGCAAGCAACTTGGCAATTGCCATCTGAAATGAAAGTCATCGATGTTCTCGTTGAAGCTGAACTCCTTGATGATACGCACTTATTGTTAGTAAGTGAGAACTATGCAGGTGTTGTCCTTCTCGAACCCTCAATTGATGACCCTCCTAATCCACTCGGGCAAGATGTCTACAAGCCCGCTCAAATCCTTATACATGCTGAATCGGAAGCAGGTTTCTCAGCCCTCGATGTCGGCTACTCCAACGTTGCTGAAAAGCCGATGGATGAAGCAGATGAAGGTAAACAACTCATCGTTCTCGGAACAAATGATGGTGATGTCTTTGCTTGGTCGTATTCACCTCTTGAGAGTGAAGTCTTTGAAGTTGAATCCGCAGTAAGCCTCTACAATTTTGCTTCTGGTATTCGTGATGTTCGCTTAACAGACATCAATGCCGACGGCGAAACGGAACTGTTGATTACAACCGATAAGGATGCTCGCCTCCTTTACAAAGCATCCATGGTCCAGCGACTCATCATCGACGTCCCAGAAGGTGAAGATGTTGCTGTGACGTTTGGAGAAACGGTCCAAGACATTGAAAATGATACAATTCATTTCTATGCAACTGTGATTACATCAAGTTACCTTGGCGATGATGCGCAAATGGTCGGTTCATCCTATGCCACCTCTTCAGGTGTTGTTGATTCCACGATGTTCCTTGTTGGTGGACTCATCATTGAAGACATTCCAACCATCATTGGCCTTCTCTTCAGCCTCTTGTTGATGATTCTGCTTTACGTCCACAGTGAGTGGTATGTAGTCAATACGGTTGGAATACTCGTGGGAAGCGGTGTCATCGTCATGCTCGGTGTTTCCTTTGTTCCAACGCTGATCATGGTCTTCATGATCGCTGCGGCGGTGTATGATGCGTGGGCGGTGTACAAATCCAAACACATGCTCGATCTTGCTGATACGATGATGAATCTCAATCTTCCAATCCTGCTCGTTGCTCCTCAGGATTCTGATTATTCAATGCGTACAGAGCGCACTACGGTGCATGATATCGATGATGAAGCTGAGGAGGTCCAGCCACAAATTCAGCGCGAACGTGTTGTTGCTAAGAGCAATGATGCAATGCTGATGGGACTCGGTGATGTCATCTTCCCAGGTATGCTCGTTCTCTCAACACTGCAATACATCGGCGGTGATAATGGATTGATTATGGCGATGACGACCCTCGTTGGCAGTCTTATCGGTTATTCTATTCTGATGTATTACGTTGGTAAAGGACAGGCTCAAGCAGGATTGCCATTGCTCAATGGTGGAGCGATTCTTGGCTACATTGTTGGTGGTTTGTTCACAATAGGTATGGCGATGTTCCAGTTTAACATCAGTTTTTGAGGGGTGATTGGTAATGCTTGATATTCATTTATTCCGAGAAGAGGTCGACAAAATACGTGCCGATCATGACCGACGTGGTATTCCACATGACAACATCGAGAAGGTGATTGAACTCGATACGCAGTGGAAACTAATGCTTCGTGAAACCAATGAATTACGAAGGAAGAAGAATGAGGCTGCTCGAGGCATTGGAGCTGCAAAGAAGTCTGGCGATGAAGCCGAAGCACAACGTATTCTTTCCGAGGTTGCGAATCTTGGAGAGCAAATTTCAGAGATGGAAAAGAAGACAGATGCGCTTCTATCAGAACGAGATGCGATTCGTATGTCGATTCCAAACATCTTGCATCCTGAAGTCCCATCGGGTGCTGATGAATCGGGTAATACGAAGCATTCTCTCCATGGAGAGAAGCCTTCCTTTGATTTTGAACCGAAGACCCATAACGAGTTAATCGATGAAAACAAATGGGTTGATTTGGAACGTGCTGCGAAGATTACTGGTAGTCGATTCTACTTTCTCAAGGGCGACCTAGCGCGTCTTGAAATGGCTTTACAAGCCTATGCAGTGGATTTTATTCAACAACGTGGGTTTACCTTCGTTCAACCTCCAGTGATGATGAATCGGGCTGCATACGAAGGTGTAACCGATCTTTCGGACTTTGAGACGGTCATGTATGGTATCGATCCAGATGGTTACTACATGATTGCAACTTCAGAACACCCTCTTACTGCAATGTACATGCAAGAGACGATACCAGAGGATCTTCTTCCGTTGAAAATCGTCGGCGTTTCATCTTGTTTCCGAAGAGAAGTTGGCGCTCATGGTCAATCAGACCGAGGAATCTGGCGAGTCCATCAATTTACCAAAGTTGAACAGATCATCATTGCAACACCTGAGACATCTTGGGAATTGCACGAAGAGTTGCTCCAGAATTGCGTTGACCTTTGGGATGCATTAGGCTTGCACTACGAAGTGGTCAACATCTGTACGGGCGATATGGGGACTGTTGCTGCACGAAAGTACGATCTTGAAGCGTGGTTGCCTGGTGCCAAAGCCTTCAAGGAAATCGTATCGTGTTCGAATTGTACCGATTATCAAGCGAATCGATTGGAGATCCGATACGGGACTCCTGGTCATCCGAATCAACCAATGGCCCACACACTCAACTCCACAGCGGTTGCAACATCTCGGGCACTGGTCGCCATTATCGAGCAAAATCAACTCGCAGATGGACGGGTTCGAATTCCTGATGTTTTGCAATCCTACATGCAAGGACAAGAGATTCTCGAGCCATGTCAATGGTAGTGTTAATAAATACTAAACAAGTACTGCTCTTAGGAGCGGAACAAAATGACACAAAATCGACGTTATTTTGGCTATGGATCAAATCTCGACTGGGACGATTGGGTCGCCTTCTGTAGAAAGCACAATGCGAACCCTGACGGATTGATGGAACGAGCGCCTGCTTGGCTCGTTGAACATCATCTCAAGTTCCACTACTATTCTTCAGGTCGAAAGGGAGGAGCTGCAGACGTTGTTCCAATCAATACCTATCATGCAACACCTGGCGTACTGTTTGATGTTGATGAGGAAGCATGGACAACACTTGTTCGAAAGGAAGGCGCTCCAAACTACTACGAGGAAAAAGAAGTGCTTGTTATTGGAAGTGATGGAAGATTGCAGAAAGCGACAACATTCGTTGTTTGTAAGCATCGGCAAAAGGCTGACTTCGTACAACCGACGGATGAATACCGACAATTAATTCATGATGGTTTGGAACATCGTGGCTTACCCACATTCGGTCTTGATCAAGCATTGCAGCATTCCTTCGACCAACCGACAATCAACCACCTCTTTGTCTATGGAACCCTCATGTCTGGACAAGGTCGTTTCAATCAACTCGAGCCGTATGTTCGTTCTTCGACAAAAGGATGGACGAAGGGACAATTGCATCATCTTGGTTCGTTTCCCGGTCTGAAATTAGACGAGGGGGTCGTTCATGGTGAATTGATCGAAATGCGTGATGTTGAGCAATGTCTTGAACGAACCGATGGTATCGAAGGGTTCCGAGGCTTTGATCATCTGGACAATTTCTACAATCGAACGATTGTTCAGGTCCAAACCGAGCAAGGAGTGGTATGGGCATGGACATATGTCTATGCACATGATGTTGATGAGGATTCAATCATTGAAGATGGGCGATGGAACTGATTATTCTGTTGCTTCCACGTCGAGGAGATTTGTTCCTTGTTCGACTCGATCGCCTGCATTGAAGTGTACTGCGTTGACGATTCCATCCTCTGATGCTACGATTCGGTGTTCCATCTTCATCGCTTCGAGAATCATCAGTGTCTGTCCTGCTTCGACGGATTGTCCTGCAGATACGAGGACTTCGAGCACGACACCAGGCATTGGTGCGACTAAGCCGCCATGGTGTTCATCACTGCTTGCACCTGCTTCGATGCGCTCCATGGTGTAGATTCGACCTGAATGATGAACCCACCATACGTCACCGACTTTGGCTACATGAGCCCATGCTTTTGATCCGTCTTCAAAGTAGATGCGAATACGACCATCCTCGCGTGGATGTGCACAATGATTGGCAAAGGTCCAGATTTTTGGTGTGCGTTCGAGGAGAACGTCGTATGTCTCTCCACCATATCGGAATTCATGCTGCATCAGGGATACCTCCTGTTGAGCGTTTGGAATGGACTTGCGACACCTGCTGGTCCTTGAGAAGATGTAACGGTAGTACGATGCATACCCGTTGTTTCAGCAACAGCTGCTGTCATGAGTGCAACGTCGAGGTCCTCTGTCGGTGGTGTGAATTCATATCCATTTGGATAAAGATCGTCGATCATCGATGTGTAGGTATCGCCTGAAATGACCTCAGGAACATCACAAAGGTCGCGTAAGAAGCCAATGTTCGTGGTTGTTCCAAGAACAACAAATTCGTCCAATGCTCGGCGCATTCGTTGCAATGCTTCTTCGCGTGTTGGAGCGAAAACGATCAGTTTTGCCAACATCGGATCGTAATGAGGTGTCACATCATCACCTTCGCGAACACCCGTATCGAGACGAATTCCTGGCCCTGTAGGCGGACGGAAGACTGCAAGCGGGCCAATCGCTGGCAGGAAGTTGTTGGTCGCATCCTCAGCGTAAAGTCGAACCTCAATGGAGTGCCCTCGAATGTTAAGTTCGGCAACAGCCATGGGTTGCCCATCAGCAATTCGTAGTTGTTCTCGAACCAAATCAACGCCTGTGACCATTTCAGTCACTGGATGTTCGACTTGTATCCGAGTGTTCATTTCAAGGAAGTAAAACGATTCATCTTCTGCAAGAAGGAACTCGACTGTACCTGCACCGACATAATCGACTGCCTTTGCAGCAGCAACGGCTGCTTGACCCATTCGTTCTCGTAACGAGGGTGTCATCGTTGAACAAGGCGCTTCTTCGAAGACCTTCTGATGTCGTCGCTGAACACTGCATTCTCGCTCACCTAGGTGGATGCAGCGACCATGTGTATCCGCTAGGATTTGCACTTCAACGTGTTTTGATTTCATCAACAGTTTCTCAACATATACGCGCCCATCACCAAAAGCAGCTAAGGCTTCACGTCGAGCAGATTGTGCACCATTCTCCAATTCATCAGGCGAATTGACAACACGCATCCCTTTACCGCCTCCACCTGCAGTTGCTTTCAGGAGGAGCGGATAGCCCGTTTCATTGGCTGCATGGCGGATTGCTTCCATTGCAAGTGCTTCATCCACTTCCTCGATCTCAACACCAGGGATGACCGGAACACCTGCAGCCTTCATGATTTGACGAGCGGACATCTTGTCACCCATCTGTTCAATCGCTTCAGGCGAAGGACCGATCCAAATCAATCCAGCATCCATGACGGCTTGTGCAAATTCAGCTCGTTCTGAAAGGAAGCCAAATCCTGGATGAATAGCATCAGCATCTTTGTCTTTGGCCGCTTGAATAATGGCAGCACCATTGAGATAGGTTGCTGCAATCGAATCACCTTCAAGCAGAACCGATTCATCAGCAAGTTCACGAAACAAACCATCTCGATCGTTTTCTGCATAAACGGCTACACTCGAAAGCCCAGCCTCTCGACAAGCACGGAGGATGCGACAGGCTATTTCGCCTCGATTCGCAACCAGTACACGCTGAATCATCACAACACCTTCATTCTTCAGGTTTCCAATTCGCAGGCCGCTTCTCAAGGAACGATGAGAGTCCTTCTTGGCCTTCTCTTGAACCTCGCATTCGGCTGGTGAAATCCAGTGTCCATCGACGCAGTGATTCATCATCATCGCTCCATCGATCGAATCCAAGCGTCAATTCCTTGGCAAGTGTTGCAGCGCTTGGTCCAGTTGTGAGGACCTCTGCGATGATCGATTCTATTTCAGCATCGAATGCTTCAACGTCTGTAACAACACGCTCAATGAAGCCAATTCGGAGAGCTTCTTCCGCCTTGACTCGACTCGCTTGCATGGCAAGACGTCGGAAATTTGCAGACCCCACTCTTCGGTAAACATACGGGCCAATAACTGCAGGAAGAATGCCAAGTTTGCCTTCAGAGAGTGCGATGCGTACATTTTCGGTAGCTACAACATAGTCCATGCAGGCGATAAGGCCAGCTCCTCCACCCAATGCAACTCCTTGAATCGTTCCGATTGTGAAGCAAGGGTG
>JASLVI010000160.1 GCA_030741455.1 Candidatus Poseidoniaceae archaeon
TGTCTTGTTGAACGCCTTGATGTTCGTTCCGCTCTATGCTGCTCCAGATGCCCGTAAGGCATGGGGTTGGGGTGCAGCGGGAACGATGATGTGTTTGGCTTCAGCATGGTCTGGTTTGGTCGAACTGCATGTTGCCGCTATTATGCTTGGATTCTACGTTCTTCCTTGGCTGGTGATGGGTGAGGAAAAGGTTGAACCGAAATCATGGCTAACTCGTTCATTCCTCTTGAAAACCACGCTCTGGGCTCCCGTAGTCCTTACCAGTCTGTACATCATTCTCACCTTGATCATTCTCGTTTCAAGCATCGATGCGGTCCAATTCAATGCACACGAACTCTACGGGGCTCCTTTCGTTATGGCTATGGCTCTGGCATTGTTTTCATACACCTCACGAAAACAATCACCAAAGCAAATCCTCTCGGTTGTTCTCGGTACCGCTCTCGCATCCATCGTGTTAGCCATTCTTATCCCTTCAGCACTTGGTGGCGATGCCAGTGAACCAATTTCGGAATACCTTTCACGGGGTACAATCGCCTGGCTAGTCCTCCCGTCAATCCTTGTCGCGCTCATTCCTGTGGGAACTGAAGTCTATACGCGGGTACAATCATCAGGTTTTGGAAAGATTGCACCTGCAGCCCATCTCGTTCACTTCGGATTGCTGTTGTTGCTGGTTGGACACGTGTTCACCACCGTGTTGGTCGATCGTGGTGATGCAACACATCGCATCACATTGGTTCGTGGAGAGATGGTCGAAGTCGATGGCTACGGCTACGTCTTTGAAGAAATCGTTCTCGAGAGTGACGACCTCGAAGTTGGTGATGGTTACGTTGGAGCCATCATCAGCGTCTATTCTGGCGATGAGAAAATCGGTGAGGTTGAGCCCGGTTTGATTCGGTTTGATGGCTCGCAAAATCCACCAAGAAGTGAAGTCGATACCTTTGTTCGCTATCATGGTGACATCGTTTTCATCTTCGATGGTTCTCAAACAACTGGTCTGATGCAACAAGTTTCGACCGACGGCGTTGATTCCGTACAACGAATGCGAGTCATCATTTACGACCTTCCAGGCTCGCATTTGGTTTGGACGGGGTGGGTGTTGATGATGGTCGGAATGGCATGGCTAACGGTTCTCGATGCCCGAAAGACACCTCATCCTCGTAGTGAAGAAGAGTAGGTTTTCATCCAATTGACTTATCAATACCTTGCGAGTCGCCGAAGCGTTCAGGTGAACGAATATGGAAGAAGGCGACATTATTCACGTTGATTACGACCTCTACAATGGCGAAACAGGCGATTTGATTGAAACCACCCGTGAAGCCACGGCTCAGGAGCATGAAATGCATGACGAGAACCGTACCTACCAACCGATGGTCTGTGTTGTCGGCTCAGGTTCCTTGATTCCTGGCTTCGAAGAGGCACTCCTCGAAGCAAAGGTCGACAAGGACGTTGATCTTGAACTCGCACCTGCTGATGCTTACGGTGAAAAGGATTCAACACAAATTGAAACCATCAGCATCGACAAACTACGACGTGCTGTCCGTGATCCAAATGCACTCTATCTCGGCGCTCCTGTCAACATTGGCGGTCGTCAAGGCTACCTTTCATTCCTCGCTGCAGGTCGTGCCCGTATCGATTACAACCATCCAATGGCTGGAAAGACGCTCAAGTACAACTTCAAGATCGTCAAGGTCGTTGAAGGAAAGGAGGAGAAGGTTGCTGCACTGCTTGAATCAAACACAGGCCATTCCGACTTCGGCGTCACATTCGACGGTGACGACCTCAACATCGTTATTCCACAGACCATGCTGTTCGATACCAACGCTGCGATGATGAAGTTCCGTCTGGTAACCGTTCTTCGCGATGCAGTCGATTGCGGCAAGGTTTCCTTCATCGAAGAACACGAACCTCGTGTTATCGCTGAAGAAGAAGAGTGAATATAGAGGGAAGAGATATCTCTCAGACCCTTCTCGTCTGTATGAGGGCGTAGCATGGCAACACTCGAATCGATTGATGAAGTTCTTGCAACACATCAGCCCGCTTTACCCTCGACCCGTTTGTCAATGGTCGAGCAAACGTTGACGCGACTGTTACTCTTCCTCGTGATCGGCGTAACGCTCGGCCTCGTATTGATGCCTGAAATCGTCTGGGATGATGGCCTTCGCCCAATCATTTGGGAGCCTATTCAGAAAGATGCTGGAGCGCAAGGTGATGCAGGTTATTCCTATCAAAATACGGCGATTTACACGTTTAGCTTGCTTGCATCGGTTGTCGTCTTCCAGGCATTGTTCCGAACCTTGCAGTTGCCTGCTGATGATAAGATGATGATCGCACTCATCGCTTGGGTATGTTTGGCACCGATTTTCCGAGTGCTTGAAGATGGTGACTTCTTTCCTTCATCCATCGATTGGCTTTTGATTTCACCCATTATTCATCTTCATTTAGCTGCATGGCTCATTGGTATCGGTTTCATTTCTCATCTAATCGGTAAAGAATGGGATTCGGTCGAAGGTGATGTTGGTGAATTGAACATACGAATTCGTCTTGTTCCGTTGCTCTGTCTCGCTCTTCTCTTCATGTGGGCTCTCTTGTTCCGTCCGGGTTATTCCGAACATGATATGGGGTTGTTGTGGGTCTTCATTGGCCTTGGTATTGGCTTTGCGAGCCTGATCTTTACCGTACACGCTACAAGGGATTGGCCGACGATTACCCGAGGTCTTCTCGCATTCGCAGTTGGAGCCTGTTTCGTTGGATTAGGGCATTGGGCACAACTTGCAGCAACGCCATGGGTCCAAGAATTGGGGCGCCTACCCAACGAAGTCGTCCTTTGGCCAGCCTTGGTTGTTCTCGGCATTCCAGGAATTGTCTGCGCAGTCCTC
>JASLVI010000161.1 GCA_030741455.1 Candidatus Poseidoniaceae archaeon
TGCAAAACAATCCAAGGCTGATAACAAAGAAGAGGCGGTTCCGGTCCACGCCTCCAACGTCGTCGTCGTAAAACTCGATGAGACGGACAAGTTGCGAATGCAGAAGTTGACCGAGGACAGGAGTTGAACAATATGGGTAGCAGCAGTCACTTGAAGCGATTGGCCATGCCACGAAGCTGGCCTCTTCCACGAAAAACCACCATTTGGGTTACACGCCCAAGTCCTGGTGGCCACAGTCTTGAACGTTGCATGCCGGTCAACTTGATCGTTCGTGATGTTCTTGGTCGTGCACAAAGCGCTCGTGAAGTTCGCTTCATCGTTCACAATGAACTTCTCAAGGTCGATGGCCGAGTCTGCAAAGATACTCGACGTGGCGTTGGCCTCATGGATGTTCTCACACTCGGTGATGAGCACTTCCGATGCATGCTCGATGCAAACGGTCGTCTACGATATGTCAAGATTTCAGCTGAAGAAGCACAATGGAAGATTGCACGAATCGAAGGTAAGACCACGCTCAAAGGCGGAAAGACACAACTCAATCTCCACGATGGCCGAAACATGATCGTTGATGATGCAAAGGAATACAGCACTGGAGATTCAATCAAGATTTCCTTGCCAGACCAAGAAATCCTCGAGCATATCGCTTTCGTCGAAGGTGTTCGATGCTACCTCGTCGGTGGTACACACGTTGGCGAGATGGCTTCCATGAAGGAACGCATCGTCAAGCGATCGAGCATGCCAAATGAAGTTTCATTCGATGAGTTCGGTACAACCGAAGTCAATGTCTTCGCTGTTGGTGATGCAAGCATTCCAGTTATGGAGGTGAGCGCTTGAGCGAGACCGTCAATCCAATGAGTGTTCCTCGAATCACCAAGGTTTGTGTCAACATCGGTGTTGGCGAAGGTGGAGACCGATTGGTCAACGCTGAAAACGTTCTCGAAATGGTTACTGGTGTTCGTCCTCAGCGAACACTCGGTAAAATCCAGAACCGTGACCTCAAGGTGCGTGAAGGTGCACCAATTGGTTGCCGCTCGACCATGCGTGATCAAGAATCCATCAAGGAATTCTTGACCAATGCATTTTGGGTACGTGATAACACCGTCCCAAGTTGGAACTTTGATGCACAAGGCAATCTCTCCTTTGGGATCCGTGACTACACGGATTTCCCAGAGCAAAAGTACGATCCAGACATCGGCATTTACGGTATGGACATCAACGTCGTTCTTGAACGACCTGGCCACCGTATCAGCCGACGTCGAAAGGCAAAGAGCAAGGTGGGCAAGAGCCATGGCGTCTCGCGAGACGAGTCGATGGAATGGTTCAAGTCGAACTTTGGAATTAAAATCATGGAGGAATGAAGATGGCACGAGATCATGGAGAATACATGGGACGAACGATTGGATGCCGCCGATGTGGGCGACGACGAGGAATGATTCGACGACACGGACTACGCCTGTGCCGTCAGTGCTTCCGCGATGTTGGGCCCGAAATTGGCTTCAAGAAAATGAACTGAGGTGATTATGAATGCAATTTGATCCATTAAACGACGCACTTGTAAAGATTTACAACGCAGAACAAGCTGGTAAATTCAATGTTGAATTAGCACCAGCATCCAAACTACTTGGAAACGTACTCAACATTATGCAAACTTCCGGATACATCGGTGAGTATTCACGTGTTGAGAACGGACGAGGTGACGCTTTTGTCGTCCAACTCCGCGGTACCATCAACCAATGTGGTACTGTGAAGCCACGACACAGCGTTCGCCGACAAGAATTCGAAAAGTGGGAGACCAGATATCTCCCTGCTCAGGACTTTGGTCTTCTCATTCTGACGACCAATTCCGGCGTCATGAACCATTACGATGCGAAGGACGCCCGCATCGGTGGCAAGTTGCTTGCCTACGTATATTGAGGTGAAAAGCATGGTAAAAATCGACAGAATCGAACATAACGTAACCATCCCTGAAGGCGTTTCAGCCACACTCAGCGAAGATGGCGTCGTCACCATTGCTGGACCGAATGGCTCTCTTTCACGAGCGTTCGTATCATCTCGAGTCGAGATCCTCCAAGATGGAGGCGGACTCATCGTACGAACCGATTTGCCACGACGCAAGGACAAGGCGTTGGCAGGAACATGGAATGCCCATTTGAACAACATGGTCAAGGGCGTAACCGATGGATTCACCTACCACTTGAAGGCCTTCTACTCTCACTTCCCTATGACATTGGCAGTTCAAGGACAGAACTTCGTTGTCAACAACTACTTCGGTGAGAAAGTTCCACGTTCCGCAGACATCTTGCCAGGTGTTGATGTGAAAGTCAGCAACAAGGTTGAGATTACAGTTTCAGGAATCGATAAGGAACTTGTTGGCCAGACTGCAGCGAACATTGAACGTTGCACAACGGTCAAGAAGCGAGATCGACGTGTTTTCCAAGACGGGATTTACCGTCTCAGTAAGGAGTGATGAAGGATGGCAGAAGATTATGAAAGTATGACTGTAGCACAACTCAAGGAATTGCTCAAGGAGCAAGGCCTTCCTGTCTCTGGAAAGAAGGCAGATCTCATCGAGCGCCTCGCTGGTGCCGTTGATGAAGATGATGCACCTGTTGAAGAAATGGAAGCAACATCTGACGACGCTGAAGAAGAAGATGATTTCTTCGAAGACGATGACGATTGGGATGATGATGAGGACGAAGGCCACGTTGCAAAGCAAAAACCAGTTCTCGATGAGGCAACTCAAGAAGCGCTCGCACTCCGTGCAGCACAAAAGAAGAAGACACCTTCGTTCCGACGAACCGAATGGTTCCGATACAAGCGATTGTCTCGCTCCGGATGGCGTGCTCCTCATGG
>JASLVI010000162.1 GCA_030741455.1 Candidatus Poseidoniaceae archaeon
AAAGGCTGCTAAGGAGGCTAAGGCTGCTGAAGAAAAGGCTGCTAAGGAAGCTAAGGCTGCTGAAGAAAAGGCTGCTAAGGAGGCTAAGGCTGCTGAAGAAAAGGCCGCTAAGGAAGCTAAGGCTGCTGCTTCGGAAAAGAAAAAGTCTGCTAAATCCGTTAAGGAAGTCCAAAAGCAAGAGGAACTCAAGCGTGTTAAGGAACGTGCAAAGACGATCGATTTCAAGGTCATCGGTGAGGCATCAACAACCGAACTGAAGACCGAAGTCAAGAAGGGTGCAAAGACGCTCGAAGTCGGAAACGCATCTGAATTTGATGAGAGTGGTTCTGCTGCAATTACGGATTCTGCTGGAAGTTCGGTCATCTCTTGGACTGGTAAGGATGGCAACACCCTCACCGGTGTAAGCGGAGTCACTCGTGTCTTTGGCAAGGCTTCTGTTGTTATGGTCAAAGATGATCTACAAGTCATCAAGGGTATTGGACCGTTTATCGAAGAGAAGTTGAATGCGCTCGGCATTACGACCTACCGTCAACTTGCGAACATGAACGCCAAACTTGAGACTGAAGTCAACGAAGCCATCGAGTTCTTCCCAGGACGTGTCAAGCGCGACCAATGGGTTGCTCAGGCAAAGATCCTCCTTGGTGAAGATGTCAAACTCGATGAAAAAGCGATTCAGCAAGCCGAAGAACTTGAGCGTATTGCTCAGAAGGCAGAAGGTATTGACTTCGACATTCTTGGCGTTGCAAAGTCTTCGGATCGTGATGACTTGCAAGTCATCAAGGGTATTGGGCCATTCATCGCTGAAAAGTTGTACGCATTGGGCATCTACACGTTCTCCCAAGTGAGTAAGATGACGCCTGAAATCGAGGAGCAAGTCAACGTTGCCATCGAGTTCTTCCCAGGTCGTGTCAAGCGAGACGAATGGGCTAAGCAGGCAAAGGAACTTGCAAAGGACTGAAATAGCAAAATTTGACCCTTACTTTAGTTGATGATGTATGCTTGAGCCGGCCTTTTCGCTTCCTTCATTGATTGAAGCGGAGCGAAAGCACTTGCTATCTCAGCGGAAAAAGGCCTACTCGCTCATCTTTTTGATGATCATGTTGGCTCAAACGTCCTACATTGGGGCGCTTGAAGGTTGGAAATATCTTGACCAAACCAATGCTTCGAACATTGGTCCTGGATGTGATTTGATTGCCCGAACCTCTGGAACGCCGATTCATGTCGATCCCGTGAATGGTTCAAACGATTGGAATGGAACGTGGTCTTGCCCTTTAGCAACGTTACAAGAAGCGGTCAATGTCTCTAGCGCAAACGATGAGATCATACTCGCTTCAGGTCTTTACCACGAGAACGTCACAATCAACAACAAGGACAATCTCTTGATTCGTGCTGCAGATGGAGCAAGAGTCGTCTTTGATGGAACTCAAAGCATAGCTGACGATATGAATGGAACGTGGTCAACAGCAGACTCTGATGGTATCCAAGAAGTCACACTTCAACAAGATGGATGGCAGTTGTTCCTCGCTTACGATGAACAGGTTCCTGCTCGTTGGCCAAACGCAGGATTCGATAATGAGACTGTGTTCAATCGGTCCTACTGGGCAGAAGGAACGTTAACTGGTTCAAACAATGCCTACACCAAAGGATGGCTCAGGGATGCAGGACCAGAGGCTGGTGTCCATACTGGGCTCAATGAAACAATCAATGCGACTGGGCTTAATCCCGTGGGAGCAATCGCTGTCATGAACTTGGGTTCCTTCCGAAGCAACAGTCGAATCATTACCGATTGGAACGCCAGCAATGGTACGTTTGCCTACGATGGTAACGGTGTTGGATGGAAGACCAAGCATCATGCTTACTTCTTAGAAGGGAAGCGAGAACTTATCGATCAAGAAGGTGAATGGTATTACAACAATGCCAACAATCGCCTCCACTACAAGACTCCGTCCGGACAAGATGCAAACGATTTGGATCTTCGTGTCAAGGTACAACCGTTTGCTATCAGCGTTGATGGATCGGATGGAGTGACCATCCAAGGCATCGATTTCTTCGCAACAACTGTGAATTTCAACAACTGTGACGGTTGTTCGTTCACCAATGCAACGCTTGAATATCCAAGTACGTCCAAGCGCAGTTTGGGCATTGCTGGAGAATCCGAAGACGATCGTTGGATGACTCGATTCTATCGCTCAAAGAACTCGTTTGTTGATAACATCTCAATCACCAACACCGACGGTGGAGCGATTGAATTCCAAGGTTCTCCGGGCCAGTCGAACAATAACACGATCAACAACTCATATTTCCACGCCATCGATTGGTCCGCAGCTGACCAGAAAGGACTGATGGTCACGATTTACGAGGGAGGTCGAGATATGTACTTCACCAACAACAGCGTTCACCTGACTGGGGCTTCATCGGTTCTATCGATCGGTGATGCGCCGAAGGTTTTCTACAACGAAGTGTGGGATGTTGGCTATCTGCAAACCGATGGTGCTGTTGTGCAAGTGATGCAAGCTGAGGCGCCCGGGGCAGAAATCGCCTACAATTGGATTCACGACGTCATCAAGTATGGTGCTCGATTTGATGCACCGATAGGAGAAGCAGGAGAAGGCCGTAACGGTACAATGCATCACAATGTGATCTGGAATGCTGCTGGTGGATTGATGGTCAAAGGCGACTATCACGACATTCACAACAATACTGTGTTCAATTCAACCGGCAAAAACGACATCATTTTCCTGACCGATGGTGGCGTCAACAACGAGAATTCAACCCTTCACTACAATGCTGTTGATGCAGTGGCAGACCATCGTTCGGGTGATATTTTTGTCAATCCTCTACCTGAT
>JASLVI010000163.1 GCA_030741455.1 Candidatus Poseidoniaceae archaeon
CTCCTTAATCGATACAGGTTGTACAGGTAATTCATTTGGGTGACCTGAACCAACCTCGTCACCTCGATTGAAATTGCCTGGTTCGACAATCAAGTACGAACCTCCGAACTCATCCTCGAATGAAGGGCGGTTAAGATTCATATCATCACAAATTACGGTACATAGTTGCTGTTTTCAAAACAGATTCAACGAGATGTTGTAGACGCTCATCCATCGATGGATCTGCAAGTGTTCCATCTTCTGAAAATGCTTCTTTTACATGACCAACTGCAAGTTGTTGTGACACAGGGTTTCCATGAAGCCATCGGAGCATGATTCGCATATGATTGAGAGTGTTTGAATTCGAAATTCCTCCTAGTGTTGACATCAATCCGAATACCTTTCCACCAACGTGGTTTTCGTAAACCCAATCAAACGTGTTTTTCATCACACCGGACATTGTTCCATGATATTCTGGAGAAGAGACGAGAAATGCATCGCATGATGATGCTAATTCTTGGAACTCCTTCACGTGTGGATGATTCCAACAACCCTCCTCTCCAACCAATGGCAACGGTTTTGATTCAAGATCCCAAAAATGGACTTCAGCACCCATGGCTTCTGCTTTACTCAATGCAAGATCAACCAACATTCCGTTCTTTGATTTTCTTCCTATCGAACCCGAAAGGCCCATCACTCTGAGAGGTGTTTCCGCCATAATCTCTCCAAGAAGAGCCATTAATTGAATGCATTGTATTGTCTGACCATGAAGCAATTATGCTTATACCATGAGAGTGTTGCCTAAGGTTGGGAGAAGCGTATGGGTGCAGAGGACGAAGACATGTCGAATGCATTGATGAATGACATGGCTGATGCATTGCGCTCAGCAGGATTGGGGTCGATGGTAGCGGAAGAAGAAGCACCAGAACCCGAACACACAGAGGATGATTCATTGGAAGAGACCGTTGACTCAGAGGTCGTTGAAGTTGCAGAAAATGAAGATTTAAGCAACGATGATCAAGTCAGAATGTTGATTGAAGAAGGTGAGTTTAAATCTCGTTCGAATGCCCCTCAAGAAGCACTTGCTGCTTTCAACAAAGCCATTGCACTCGATCCATCAAGCGACATGGCTTGGTTCAACAGAGGTGTTCTCCTCGAAGCACAACAAGATGCTCGCGGCGCACGACAAGCTTTCCAAATATGTCTCGACCTTAATCCAGATCACGCTCCAGCTACCGCAAACCTTGCGATTCTGCTTGACCGAATTGGGGATGAAGCCGGCGCAGCGGCAATGGCTCGACGAGGATTGGAATTCTTCCCAGGTCATCCAAGTCTTACGGATGTCTTGAACCGAACAAAAAATGCTCCAGTTGAAGAAGTACCTGATGCCATAGAATCAACCGTTACTAAGGCTACGCACCAGGAATCTACACTCAACGTTGTGATGCAAGAAACGGGGGTTGAAGATTCTGAAGCCATTTTGGCGGAAGCAGCACACCACGATCATGATGGCGATGGCATCCTCGATAAAGAGGAGCTAGCAAGCGCAGCGAGCGTCGTTGCAGCAACAAAAATTATCGAGGATCAAATTGAAGAAAGCATCGAAACTGAGATTGAACAACGACCTATTGTTGAAGAAATCAATCTCGATAAACTCACCGATGAAGCAACAGAACTTATTCGGCAAGGTGAACCAAAGAAAGCACTAGCGTTATTGAAACCACATCTCAAAACAATTGGAGCACAACACGCAGGAGCCTGGCGTATTGCTGGCGGTGCAATGGCTCGAATGGATCTTGATTCCCACGCAATTGCAGCGTTGGAACACGCTACGAAATTGGATGATACAGTGGCATCGGGATGGTACAATCTCGGCAGTTTGTATGCTCGGAATGGAAACGAATCCGGTGCAAAGGAAGCTTTTGAGACAACAATTGAACTCGATGCCCGACATGTTAAAGCGCGACGTAAATTGATTGAATATGCAACTGAGGAAAATGATGTTGGCAGTATGATTTCACATGGAATGTTACTTCTCAACAATCATGACGATGCTGACCTCCGCTCGGACATTATACAGCAGTTGCTTGATTGTGGCGAGGCTGAAGTCAAGGTCCTCGAATACATTACAGGAATTCCTCCGACCATGCCAGAAGCACCTCAATTGGCACAATATGCACTTGATCTGATGAGTCCAGGCCCATCCATCGATCGTGCTCGAGCATTGACGCTCAAAGGCGATAACATCGAGGCTGTCACCGTATGGAAGGAAATGATTCAACACGATAAGGAAAATCCTGTTTTGTGGAAAGGTTTGGCGAATTCACTCGAAGCAGCTGGTGATTTAGATACTGCTCAACGATGTCACACAAAGGCAAGAGAACTAGAATCTGGTGGGCAAACCGTTGAACAATTCGAAACACCTCCTCCCCCTCCAACATCAACACCGCCACCTGTTGCCCCTGAGCCTCCGTCTCAAACGATTCAACAACTACAATCACTCGATTCAGCAATCCAACCAATTCAAGATTCGATTCAAAACGAAGTTTCGAAACAGGAAACTACAGTAGCGAACGACTTGTTACTCTCGCCTATTGAACCAGTAAGCAAACCTGTTGAACAAGAAGTAAATGTTGAGGTTGATTTAGCAAAAGCAGCATTGGATGCTACTGCAATGGTGCAGGCAAATCCAATTGTTTCAGCAAATTCGAGTGCAGTAGCCAATCAAGACATTTCATGGTACAATCAGGGAATACAACTCATGGAAGATGGAAAGTATCGTGAAGCGCTTTCCTCATTTGATCGTGCACTACCTTCGTTTGCGAACGATGATCAAAT
>JASLVI010000164.1 GCA_030741455.1 Candidatus Poseidoniaceae archaeon
CGAAGGCTCGCTCTCCGTTGGTATTCGACGAAGTGAGGTTGAACTGAATCAAATCCCCCGATGCGTAGGATTCGGTGATTGCCTCAACATTCACATCAATGCTTGGAAGAGGAGGAGGCCCCACTTGAATGGAATCAACAAGTGTCTCACTTGTGTTGTTGATGGACATTTCAACATGGAGCATGCCTTCCATAACGTGTCTGGATGAAAGATAATTGAGAACATGAGTGGACATCGAATCGATGGTAATGCTCTCAAAGTAAACTGTTTCATTCCAACCAGATTGATTGATCTCAAGCACAATCGAGGCGACTTGCGAATCCCCTCCCGTGTTCTCCACAGGAATTTCGAGATCCAAATAATCCCCTTGCCGAATCGTTAAATTGGCGGTTAGTTCACCTGTTTGGTTTGCCCCTGAATAGGTGAGAGCGTTGATGCCAACAAATTGAACATCAACGGGCCCATCTGCCTCGACAGGCACTGAAATCAAGAACGATGCTAGCAACATCACAACCAAAATCATGGTCGAGAACGAGTTGCGTTTTTCCTCCATAAGACAGTTCAAACTACGGGGGTTTTTGAGCATGATGTCAAACAAAGGCATGACGGGAGGTTTATTGGTGGTTGGAGGGTGGGCGAGATATATGACGCCTGAGGAACTCTTGGCCATCACACCTGAGTTGCTCGGCAAAGCCATTTTACATCGAAGAGAAAGACTTGCTGCAGAGATACCTGAACAACTTGATGCGCGAAGCGGTGAACTTACTGAAGCTGCTTCGATGGCCCGTGCTGCAAAATCCAAGCGTGACGATGTCAACAAAAAGGTGGCTTCGCTCAAGAAAGAGAGGAATGATGCTCAAGCCAAAGCCAAGGCGCTCTTCATGGAAGCCAGCGCAATCCAAGAATCGACACCGCACCAAAAGGGTGATTCTGAACCTGAACCTGAATGGGCGAAGGAACGTCTACAACAACGGCTTGATGCATTGGACCTTTCCCTACAAACCAATTGGGGAACACATGTTGATGAGCGAGCAACACTCAATGAGATGAAAAACCTCATTCGCCAACACGAGGAATGGGTTGATTCTCGAAAGGACAAATTCTCTGAAATAAATCGAATGAAAGAATTACGAGAAGATGCAAAAAAACTCCTAGAGACCGCCGATAAGGCGCATCAAGCCATGGTCCAGTTGCATGATGAGAATCAAATCTTCCATGACACGTATCTGGAGAACGAAAAGAAGCGAAGACATGCTGATGCTCGAACGACTCGATTAGCACAGGCTTTGGATCAAAGCCAACGAGGCATCGATTTCTGGAAGCATTGTCTTGAACATGGATTCTATGAATTGCTTACCGACGCTGAACGAGTGCGTGAAGGTGGAAAATCAACACGCGCTTTAGCTCGAGAACGTTATCAGAAAACAGACAAAGCAGGTGGTGATGAATGATGGTCTGCACGAAAACTGGGCTATCGCAAGAACAGCAGGAAGGCTGGTCCTACCTGTACCATCATCTTACGGAGAAGCTTGAAGTTCCAGATCTATCGGCAATGGACGACAAAAGCATCAACAAATTGGATGCTGAATTAGGCACTATCTTGAAACGAATTGGTGATGCGAAAGCTAAGAGTAGGGAATCACTTACAAGGCATTTGAAAGGGTTGCTCACTCGTAGGTTCAAGCGAAATGCCATCGTTGAAGCATTCGGTTCGAGCGTCACAAACCTGTCGATTGGCACGGGTGATTTAGACATCTGCCTTTCCTTCAAAGGAGATACACCAAAACGAGTACTCAAGATTATTTCGGGACTTCTTCACGAAAACGGAATGAATAACATTGAAATGATTCCGAAGGCAAAAATTCCAATTGTCAAATTCAAAGATCCCCGTTCTGGCCTTGATGTCGATATCTCGTTGGATAATCGACTTGCAATCTATAATTCACAGATGTTGAAGGCTTACGCACAGGAAGAACGCTTCCGCCAATTGGTTCAGATGGTCAAATACTGGGCGAGTCGACGTGGCATCAACAATGCCTTCGAAGGATCACTTTCTTCCTATGCGTGGACGCTCCTGAGTATTCAACACGCACAAATGGTTCAACCACCACTTGTCCCCAATCGACAAGCAGGCGATGTATCCGAACCAGTCATAATCTCAGGAAAACACTTCGATATCGGCTTTAATTCAGATGCGTACACTTCTGAAAACACACAATCACTTGCTTCTCTCCTCATCAGTTTCTTTGAACGTTTTGCAACCCGATGGGATTGGGAATCGATGGTTGTCTCGATTCGAAATGGCAAACCACTTTCAACCAAAGAAAAGGGATGGGAACATCAAGGGCCATTGCCTCTTGAGGTTGTTATTGGTGCTAGTAAGGGATGGATGGAGCATGTGATGCCGATTGAAGATCCATTCGATCACGAACATGATCTTTCTCGAGTAGTTCGCGCTGAAGGCGCAATGTCGATGCAGAACGAATTCATGCGTGCACTCCACATGCTTTCTGAAGGAAAGACATGGCAAGCAATCTGCCAACCTGTTCATGAAGTCAATGATGAGCCCGATGATTTATTCCATGATTTGAGAACGATTTCTGCTGATGAAGTTGCAACTCGTCTTGAGGCTATGCAAGCAAAATTGGTGAATATTGAGACACAGATCGATGAACTTGTCAAGGAACACATCAATTCGAAAGAACTCCTTGACCTTCTCCAATATGGTTTGAAGGAAACCCGCAATGTGAGAGCCGATCGTCAACAAATATTGTCCGAACTACGGCCACTCAGT
>JASLVI010000165.1 GCA_030741455.1 Candidatus Poseidoniaceae archaeon
CGATGCTTTGAGTTTGCACGCTCACGTTGCTTGCTGACTTCTTTGTCCCATTGGATCATGAGGTCGTGCGCCTCTTGTGCAGCAGCAGCAGCTTCTTGGACAGCTTGGTGAGCCTCATCATGTTCTTTGCGAGCTGCGTTCAACTCCTCGTTTCCGCTGGATTCTGATTCCGATGATGCTTGGTCCTTCTTCATTTGACGAATCTTTGCGTTGAGTTCTTTCAAGCGCTTCATGACCTTTCCTTCGTTCTTTCCTGTATGTTCTCCACGTTCAAATTCACGCTCCAGCCGGCTGAATTCACGCTGAAGTGATTGAAGTGTGACCGGTCGTTCTCGACGACCACGAGGTCCTCGTTCTGTAGGTTTCTCATCGGGCAGATCGGAACGAAGTTTGTCTCGAATTTCAGAAACCCTCTTACTTGCATCATTTCGAACAACCTTCTTTTCGCGAACAACTTGGTTCATTTGTTCACGAACTTGTTTCTGTTGGTCCGAGAGTTGAATTAATTCGCGTACTTCTGCGTTGAATTCATTACGTTGGGAAACCAATTCCTTGGTTTTCTCATTCCAAGAATCGCGCTCTTCACGGTGCTGCGTGGCTTTTCCATCAAGAATTGTGCGTCGTTCTTCAAAGAGTTGCTTGAAATCATCCATGGTGTTCACTCTCGTTTCATGGCAATCGAGGATATGCCACGAGCAACCGACCTACCACGCCCATATAACCCCTTCACTCCGTACGATACTGGATGAATGGGCAAATTGTGTGGAAGTAATGTTCAAAGTGGTTGGCAAATTGCTTCAATGCGGTGAGAAGATGCTTCTTGGTGGCATGCAAGGAATGGAACGTGTGGTAAAATCTGACTTTCATCCTCCATACATCAGTCTGGTGACTGGACCTCCTGGTTCCATGAAGTCATCTTTTTGCATGACGTTGTTAACCAACCATCTCAACAGAACAGGAGAATTTGGCCTCTATTGCACGGTCGAGGAAACCGTTGATTCATTGATGCGGGGTGCAACAAGTCTTGGCCTGCAGTTGCCGATGAATTTGCAAGTCACTGATTTTACTGAACTTCGAAGAGAAAACGAGGACATGGATTATCTCAAGTTTACAAGAAAGATGATCGAGCATTTCAAGCAAACACATGGTGATCGATTCACCACCTTTGTCTTGGATTCTCTTGGGGCTATCTACTCTCTAACAACCGTCAATGAGGCAATGCGAAAGAAGATGTTCTCATTTTTCGACTTCTTGCGGTCAATGAATCTCAATGTTCTTCTTATCACGGAAAGAAATATTGGAAGTCATGCTGAATTACAAGGGAATGAAGGTTTCCTTGCTGATGCGGTCATCAACCTGGGTATGGACCATCGGAATGGGAAATTGGTCCGAACCATGCAAATTGAGAAGATGCGACATATACGCCATGCAATGGAAAAGCAAGCTGTTGATGTCGGCCCGCATGGACTCGTCGTTCTCGGACCATTATTTGATTGAGTCAAGGATGAGGTCAATTGCACCGAGATTGACATTCGCATCTGATTCAATCATAAGGATCGATGATTTATTGGAAAAGAAAATCGCACATCCATTCTTACCAATAAGGCTCAACCGTTTCCTATTCAACATCATTTCTTGGATGGATTTGAATTCAATTTCTGGGTGCTCATGCTCTTCGGAGAGAACATGCACATCGTTCACATGTGGGATATTGCGTAACGCTTCCACCGTATCTTGCACGATGAGAACTCATTCTTTGGGTGTATGATTGTTTGGATGGTGGAACCGTAATGGGCCCCGCATCATATATCCCAGGCCTTGTCGGTAATAGCCATGTAGTTCCTGGATAATTTCAAGTCCTCTTTCTCTATAGAATGATATTGCACGTTCGTTTGAAGCCCGAACTTCCAATTGAATTTGTTTGTAATTATTTGAAAGAAGCCTCTCCGCCAACATGTTCCATACAAGCGATCCCCAGCCCTTGCCACGTGCACCTGCATCGAGAACAAATGAGACGATTCGAACCGTATCCTCCTTGAAAGGAGCTGTCCAAAGGAGTCCTCGCATGGATTTGTGTGAAGATTCCTCAGAATCAAACAGCATGAAATTACCTTCCCATTCGGGCACAGGCAAGGATTGGATTGACCCGATGAAGTATTCTTCTCCAGTTCCTTCAAGAAACAGTTGTCGGATCGATTCAGTCCACTCAAGTGTGAGTTGTTTTGGAGAAGGTCCTTGACGCCATTCGGCATGCATGGCTTCACTTCCTGGTTTCTTTTCTTCCACGCGTTCGTCCTTGACGGATATCGATTCGTCGAGATGGTCGCTTCTTCGACTTTCTTTGCGTTTGTTGTGATGTTTTCGAATCATTGTTGCCGATGCTCGCGATTCCACCTTTAGCGAGCAATGCATCAAGTTCATTGAGCGATAATGAATCTCCACTCGAGGCTTTTTGACGCACTTCGTTAATGTTGAATTCAGGAGCACGTGCTCTTGGCTGTCTGTTACGGTTTGTATTTCCTCGGTTGGCATTGCGTTGCTTCTTCGCAGCAATACGTTGCCATGCTTCGAGACGTCCAATTTCTCGACGAATTTCGTGTTTTGCAGAATACTGTTCATTGATCGATCGTTGGAGCAATTTTGCATTCTTGTGAAACTCACGTATTGTTTTTGGATTGAGGTGAATGCCTTCGAGCGCAGGATTGGATTCGATGAGTTTGTTCAGAACGCTCTCTTCCTCTTTCTTCGTCTTCCTAAGTGCACGATATTCTTC
>JASLVI010000166.1 GCA_030741455.1 Candidatus Poseidoniaceae archaeon
CGCTGCTGCGCCTGCTGCTGCAACCAATGACATGTACACGCAATACTACAACCAGTATTTCCAGCAATTTGTTGCTCAAGGATATGATGAGGCGACCGCTGCGCAGTACGCTCAGCAGTATGCTGCACAAGCCCAACAACAGCAACAATAACCAATCATGGACCTCATGGTCTTGAAGATGGGTTGAAAAACCCCAAGGACTGGCGTAGGGTATGGAAGGTTTGGATACCGGTGACGGCTATGCCGTTCGAGATATAGGACTCGCAGAAGAAGGATCACTCAGAGTTGACTGGGCACGGTCAAGAATGCCCGTACTTGCCGCACTTCGAGAGGAAGCTGAGCGTACAAAGCCGCTTGCTGGAATGCGTGTGGCTGGGTGCCTACACGTGACCAAAGAAACAGCCGTCTTAGTTGAGACCATTGCTGCGGCAGGTGCTGAACTCTCATGGTCAGGTTGCAACCCATTGTCCACACAGGACGATGTTGCTGCATGGTTGGCTCGAGAAGGTTACTCGGTCTATGCCTGGCATGGACAAAGTGTTGATGACTTCTACTGGTGCATTGACAAGACGCTTGAGTTCAACCCAACCCTCACGCTCGACGATGGTGCTGATCTTATCGTACGTGTGCATGGCGAGCGCTCAGAGTATGCCGCAGGTGTGCTCGGAGGAACGGAAGAGACCACGACAGGCGTCCATCGCTTGCGAGCCATGGCGGCTGCAGGGGATCTCAAGTATCCAGTCATTGCAGTCAACGATGCCGTAACAAAATGGGATTTTGACAACGTCTATGGAACAGGCCAATCAACACTTGATGGAATTTTGCGAGCAACTTCCGTCCTTATCGCAGGGAAAACCATGGTTGTTGCTGGTTATGGCCACTGTGGTAAAGGTGTGGCAATGCGTGCCAGAGGACTTGGTGCAAACGTCATTGTCACCGAAGTCGACCCTCTTGCTGCTCTTCGTGCCATCATGGATGGCTACCAAGTCATGACAATGGATGAGGCTGCACCACTGGGTGATCTCTTCTGTACTGCAACTGGAATGAAAGACATCATTGTTGATCGACACTTTGCAGTCATGAAAGATGGCGCAATCGTATCGAATACAGGTCATTATGACTGTGAAATCGATGTTGAAGCATTGGAAACCATCTCAAAATCAGTTCGAACCATTCGTAAGGATAATGAGGAATTTACCCTCGAAAATGGAAATAAGATTCACCTTCTTGCACGGGGACGTCTCGTCAATCTCGCAGCTGCAGAAGGACATCCTTCTGAAGTCATGGACATGTCCTTTGCAAATCAGTTCCTCTCTCTTTGCCGCCTTGCTGCAGAAGCAAAGGACATGGATAACCTCGTCTACGATATCACTCTTGAACAAGACCAGAATCTTGCTACGACCAAACTCGAAACGATTGGTGTACGTATTGATGTTTTGAGTGATGATCAAATCGAGTACAAGGACGACTATACAGCCGGTACATGATTGGATTATTCTTCTTCGAATGAAGTGAGGTCTTCATCTTCAGCATCCTCGTCCCAGAAGACTTCAAGTTCTGATTGATGTGATGAAAAGTTCGGAAGTTTTGGTTTCCAATCGCCTTTGAGTGTTTCTTGAGCATTAACAATCTTCAACATCCGTTCTTGAAATGCAGGCGGTCTCCTACTTAGAATAAACATAAACAGTGTTGAAAGACGAATTTCTTCTGGGATGACGACATATCCCGTCGATGTTTCAAAGTCCATTGCTCGTAAGAGATTAAATGCAGGACGATTAAGTCGTTGGAACCAACGTCGAGAGATCCGCATTCCGAAGATGACCGTTGTAAGAATAAGGAGAGAAGTTAAGCAGAATCCCCCAAATCCAGAACTAAAGATTTGAGGTGCCATAATTACTTCCAACATCAGGATTGGTGTTGTAATGAGAAGGAATATCTTCGATTCACTAATTGGTGGTTTTTTCATCCTCAGTTTGATGGCTTCCCAACCATCGTGATGTTTTTCCCATGGTTTGAAGTGCTCCGAAGAGGGTTGTTCACTTGCTAATTGACACATTTGATGCAAACGAGCAACACGTGCATATTGCGTTGTAGCGAGATCCATATTCTCATCAAAAATCGACTGAAGACGCTCACTTGCTTCCGCATAAAGCCCAATGTCGGCGAGAATCGCTGCTTGTTCAACGATGGGTGTGACTTCGTTTGGTGCATGATGTCGGGCATCTTGCCACCACTGAAGCGCATCCATGTACAAACCAAGTTCATCGGAAAGTAATCGTCCTCCACGTACCCACATCGCCAAATCATCGGGTTGAATTGCTACGACTTTTTTCGCAGCTGATAGTGATGATGCAGCCTGTTTCAACGTTGGCTGCTTCCTTAGTCCGGGAAGACTCGCATCAGAGATAACTCTCCATGCATCAGCATGTTCTGGATCTAATTTGACTGCTTTTCGAGCGTGTTGAAGTGCTTCTTCTCGTTCATCAGCTTCCAGTGCTTCCAAGGCATCAAGATAGTGCGCTTCTGCCGTCACGTATTCACCTCAATCATCATCATTTTTGCTTTGATAGCGGCGTGGACGAATTGGCTGTGGTCCTCGGTTATGTGCATGACCAGGACGTTTTCCTCTTGCTTTCCGGTAGCGTTCATTTGGACGTTCATTATCACGATCACGACTCGGACGACCTCGTCCTGAATCACGTCGTTCATCACGACTT
>JASLVI010000167.1 GCA_030741455.1 Candidatus Poseidoniaceae archaeon
TGCGAGTTTAGCAGCGAGTTCAGGATACTTCTCAAAGGCAGGAAGTTCAGCGATTGCATCTTTCAATGCAGCGAAAACCTCAGGCTTTGTTGCGTATCCATTACGTTGTTGACTTGCAGCCCATTCTGCATGGAAGAGAGCAGCACGTTGTTCGTAGGTCAAATCTTTACGGCGTTCTTGTGCGCCGACCAATAAATCTCGGACAGTAGCAAAGTCAACGATTTTTTCTTCTTCAGTCATGATTATCACTCACTCAAGAGGGCGAAGGTGTTCTGGACGTGCAATGACGGTCTTTTGCATGTTACCGTCCTTTACGGAGACAACCCAAGCAACACCTTGTCGCTTCTGGATGAATCCTGTACGTCCGTGGAATCGGCGGTGAGGCATACCCATTTGTTGGCTACCGTCCAAGACGATTGCAACGCGGTCACCTTCTTCGTAGTTGTGCATAATGCGACTGATGTATGTTCGAGAACGGTCTTTTCGTCGTCGACGAAGGATGCTTCGTGTCCCTACTCGTAGTCCCTTGGATCGCTTCATTTCACTGACCTCCACGGTTCGAAATCTGCATTACGCTGATTCGAGGCATCTCTGCGACCTACCCACCGCATATAAGCACCGCGATGAATCAAGTCCACTCAATCAGCGTGGATGTCACCAACATCAAGCCATTCAACTGTACATTTTGCCTTGATGAGTGAAGCGATGGAAGGTTGTGTTCGGCCATCGTCGCCATGAATAGTTTCTTTGACATATGTCCCTGATTCACAACGGAGAGTAAATTCCACGGTGATTGCACCTGTTTCATCGATGTTGACGCTGGCGTCACGCGTTTCGACAACCTTGCGTCGTCGAACAAGATCTGCTCGTCGATGAGCGACACGCTCCGGTGTTCGTTGAGCAAGATTCACACCTTCCAATTTTTCAATAATACCGAGGATGGTTGCTTCGTCTGGAAGCGGTAGGAACTCGACAGGCTCTGGGTTGGTAGCGAGCAGGTTTGCAATAAGGTCCGCTTTCACACCTTTTTCTGAACAGCCTCGCTCAACGCAAACCTCAACCAACTCAGCCTTCTTCATCTTCTTAAGTTCAGATTCTTCGAGGATTGTTAATTCAACGCGTTCCAATGGTTTCTTTGGATTGTCCTTCTTGTCCCCTCGTCGACGATGCTTCCGACGGCCTCTGCCACGCTTCTGGATGTCTTCTTCAGTCAGATCAAGTGGTGCTGTGAGAACCTCAAACTCAGGTTGCGTGAGGGGTTCAACAAGGAATTGGATAGTGTACGATTTTTCTGCAGGGGTGTCCTTGACTCGAACAACTTCGCTTCTGTTTGAACGTCGAACATCGGTGATTTCGATTGAACCATTTGCTTGATCATTAACAAGTTTCATCGCAGCATCGTAATCGATATCCCAGCGCTTTGGCTCTTTAATTTCCAATACAAATGGTCGGCCTCGACCAAGACAACGAACATCAATATCTTCTCGACCCATTCCATGGAAGGCGTGTTCCTGTCCTTCGAACAACTTTATGATTGGATTTCCAATCAAATCTTGTACGCTTGAAGGGTATTGTTGTCCAGTATTGTCGCACTTCGAACATCCTCTCCCCTTGCAAGCACGGCAAGGCCATCGCGTCTGAGGTATGCCTCGTTCGTGTTTTTTGTAACGTCCGTAGATGTATGCACTTCGAACATCGAGTGTAACGGTGAGGGTGAGGACATCGATGAGAGCGAGGATATCTGGCTTATCGTTTACGATTTTGACATCCTTCATTCGTTCATTCAACATCGTTGAGATGGCCTTGACCAGAGAGGGTTTCAACGCATCCGAACCACCAGCAGCGTATTGTTTACGAATTCCTTCTTCATGCTCAATTTGATCTTTTGGGAAGCGTGCACCGATCTGTAATTTCTCGATATCATACCCTTGAAGGGAATCCTCGATTACATCCGTAAGAAGTTCAGCCTCTTCGAAGAGATTCTCACAGAATGGACACAATGGAATTTCATCTCGAATTTGAATGAGACGTTGATTACCTTCGCTGATGTTATCACGAATTTGTTGTCCTGAAGCCTCATTGGTTTGCTGAAACGAACGCTTGCCGCCGAGACGCCCTAGACACGGGTTGCATGTCCCCATTCGGAGCAAATGTTTCAACCCAGCCGGAGATGGAGCACGGGGGATTTCTTCCGTATGCTCTTCAAGTTGTTCTGGCTCCTCGAGATGTTCTTCATCAACTTCCGTTTCCTGGGTTTCATCCCAAAGTGAATAATCGGTTGAACCAAAACCAGAATTGGCATATTTCATCCAATCGTCATCATCATCTTGTGTGGATTCATCAACCATTGTTTCCACCTAATTCCGCAAGTTCAAGCATTGTCATCTTCGGATATACTTTGTCAGGAGGAAACAACTCCCCTTCTTCCCGAACGGCTTTCAAAGCATCATATCTAAAATCTCTGCGTCTATATTTCCCTTTCCCGAGCCATTCCCATTCCGCGAAGGTAATGTCAGCAGAGTCCTTCACCGTTTTCATCGTGAGCGCATCACCATGAATTAGGTTCTGACTGAGGACATAGGATGCGGCATGAAG
>JASLVI010000168.1 GCA_030741455.1 Candidatus Poseidoniaceae archaeon
AACAATGAAAATTATGATTACATAGGCAAACACCTTGTCATATTGCAAGAATTTTAGGTACAAATTGATGTAATATCCAATTCCTCCAGCGCCGACAATCCCAATGACTGTTCCGTGTCTGAAATTATATTCAAACATGAAAATAGCCTGCGAGATAAGATTGTTTGCGGATTCTGGAAGGACAACGCCAAACGAGCGCTCAAACCAACCATGTCCCATGGCACGGGATGCGTCAAGTTGTGGTTTTGCAACACCTTCGATTGCCTCATATTGCAATTTTCCAAGGTAACCAACGGTGTATAGGGTCATGGCCAAAATACCCGCCATCGGACCTAAACCGACCATGATTACGAACAATATCGCCCATAGGATACTCGGAAGACTTCGAAAAGCTGCAAGGAAGGTTCGTGCAGGGTATGAAATCCAACCTGGGCTAAGATTTTCAGCGGCAAGTATTGCGAGGGGATACGATATGACCATCCCAAATATCGTTGCAACAAAGGCTATTTTCAAGGTTTCAAGAACTCCTATCCACGCTGTAGAGCAAGTAAAATCGAGATATTTTGGCTCCTCGCAAACGGGGTATGCCTGAGGCTCAATAACAGACCAATCCGGTGGCCATAATGACTCGCTAAAGAAGGTAACAATATTTTTTGGGCTTTCAAACAATTTCTGCCAATTCCCTTCGATTGTTGAGTGTGTAACGCCTATTGCAAAAACAAACAATGTGAATAAAATCATGGGATAACGCCATTGGAACCATGCATTCTGCAGATGGTTGGTTTTCTCTTCCAACTCAAGGCTTGTGGGCAACTTTGACAATGTATCACGCCCCATTTGCTCCGATTTCAACCAGTTTGCCATCGACGGCCGTGAACAAACGATCTGCCATTTCCATTGCTCGTTCAAAATCGTGCTCGACGAGAATCATGATTGCATTATTCTCTTTGACATAATCCAGAACCTTTTGCATCACCATGTTCAATGTCTCTTCATCAAGTTCAGCTAAGAATTCATCCGCTAAAATCAATCGAGGTTTCTGGGCAAGTGTTCTTGCGACAGCAACACGACGTTGCTGTCCTCCGGAAAGTTTTCGGATCGGGGTTCGGAGTTTGTGCATTAATCCTACAGAATCGATAGCCTCAAGCGTGTGATGCTTACATACCTTCGAAAACGGAAACCATGCAGAGGTGTGGCCTGCTTTTGCACCCATCATTACGTTGTGATGAACGCTCGCATGTCGTATCAATCCCAAACGTTGCGGTATGTAGCCCACTTCTCCGCGGTCTGCTTTTGTCTTTCCAAAAATACTAACTTTGCCTTCAAGGGGATTAAGAAGACCAGCAAAGGTTCGCAAGAGCGTTGTTTTACCAATTCCAGAAGCTCCATTGATCGCAACGATTTCACCGGGTTTTAGTGACATGTTGATGTCTTCTAGCAGGACAGCATCGCGTTCGTATCCTATTGAGAGGTCATAGCCTCCAACAGCATCGTCCTCATCCACATCAACCACCCTAAGCCCATTCAGGACTCTCACCTGTTTGTAGGCAAACGATATCAGATATCGTACTTTCCATCGAAGTATGCTGCAATTCCTGGGACATTTGAAATCGAATCAGAGTAACTACCCATGTGCTCTTGCGTATTGACTGCAACGAGGCCACCCGTGTTGAGGACTTCATCGAGAATTGAGTCGCCACACATGTTTTGTGGAATCTCGTTGTCAACATCGCGAGTGAGTGAGTTGTAGCAGTAACCAGATCCTTCATCGATCCATTCTTCACCATTCATATCCATGAGTGCAGTAAGAATCGCAGCCCTAGTGTACATGTCCATTGTATCTGGATTGTACATGATTGGGTGACTTGGAGCCTTTCCGAACAATGGAAGTGCAACGTATCCTGAGGAGCCGTCTTCATTTTCTAGGCACCAGTTGCGTTGCTTCTGAACACAATTGTAGTCGTATGTCGTATCTGCGATGAATGCGATATCACCACGGTCTTCAGAGAGACATCGTAGTGCGCCTTCATAGCTGTAATAGAAGTCGCCAGAGTCTGGAATTGATGCATCTTCATTGAAGAAATTGTAGATTGTATCTCTTAGGGAGGCAACATCGTCCGGATCACCAACAACCTCTGCATATCCATTACCGATGAGGTAACCCATCGGCAACAACATACCTGCAGATTTCAACCACCCAGTATGACATGAAGTTTTACCCTCAAACAATGCGAACGGATCAGTTGAATCATCGTCGTCGAGGAAGGCTTGTGCCATGTCGCTGTCAGCTCGGACGTATGCTTGCGCACCGTACCATGAGCGTCCGTCTGGTTTCAAATCTGCAGCAAGTGCTTGCAAACCGTATTCCTTCCAGCCAACCCATGCAGCACCGCCGTCCATAAAGCCGATGTCTGCATGACCGAAACGAAGCGCTTCAATGATGGCTCCTTCTGAAGAAACATCATACAACTCAACAGTTACGTTGAGTTTCTTAGCGAGTCGATCTGCGAGAAGTTGTGGGTTTGCATCGATGTTTTCGTAGGTGTCTCGGACTTCGTATGCGATGA
>JASLVI010000169.1 GCA_030741455.1 Candidatus Poseidoniaceae archaeon
CAGTCCTCTATCGAATCGGCAAAGATGATGCGCGTCAACTCAAATTGACTGGCTTTGAAGCAGGTGTTCTTCCAGAAGGCATTAGCATCAAGTCGTGGGAAACTGAAGAAAAAACAGTTGCCAACCATCCCATCGAGCAACTCTCAAACAAAGCCTTGCTTGCTAGCCCACTCGTGCTAGCGATGGTCTTTGGCCAACTCTGTGATGGATTTGCGACAATGGTCGGTATTGATTATTTCAATTACTCCGAGAAACACCCACTTAGTGATGCAGTTATTC
Organism: Candidatus Poseidoniaceae archaeon; assembly: GCA_030741455.1. Taxonomy (GTDB): domain Archaea; phylum Thermoplasmatota; class Poseidoniia; order Poseidoniales; family Poseidoniaceae; genus MGIIa-L2. The sequence goes on from JASLVI010000169.1 coordinate 280, forward strand.
AATATGGAGGGGGCATCAGTGACAGCCTCGGTTGGGATGTAGAAGGTGCGTGGTTGTTTGCTATTGTAAAGGCGATTCTCGTCGGTACCATCACTTACATTTTTGTTGAAATGCGTGTAGAAAATCGACAGAAACATCTTCGATTGTTAATTGTCCTTGCCGTACTTATTGTCGGTCTTGCACCAGGTATTCGTGACATTGGACGATTGATGCTCGGTGTCTAAGCCCACGATGCCTTGAAGGGTTGAACCGAAGTGGTCGACACAGGTGGAAGCACATGGATCGACTACCGACGCGAGTAAACAAAGCCGATCCCGATTATTCCGCTCGTCGTGAGCACAATCTCGCCTTGATTGAAACGCTACGAGAACGTCTTGATCTTGTTCACCAAGGTGGCGGAGAGAAGTACGTTGAACGTCACCGAAGTCGCAACAAAATGCTTGCACGTGAGCGTATTGAACGTATCATCGATCCAGGAACGGCCTTCTTGGAACTCTCTCCTCTTGCTGCATACGAGCTATACGATGGACGAGCACATTCTGCTGGAATTGTCACTGGAATTGGCTGTGTGCATGGGCGAGAGGTCCTCTTCGTCGCCAATGATGCAACGGTGAAAGGGGGTTCGTATTACCCAATGACGGTCAAGAAACACATCCGTGCGCAAACGGTAGCACACGAGAATCATCTTCCATGCGTCTATTTGGTCGATTCAGGTGGAGCATTCTTGCCCATGCAGGATGAAGTCTTCCCAGACATCGGTCACTTCGGACGCATCTTCCGAAATCAAGCCCGCATGTCTAGTGACGGAATCCCGCAGGTTGCTGCTGTTTTGGGATCATGCACTGCAGGCGGCGCTTATGTTCCTGCTATGAGCGATGAGTCGATTATTGTCAAAGGCAATGGGACCATTTTCCTTGCAGGCCCTCCATTGGTCAAGGCTGCAACAGGTGAAGAGGTCACTGCAGAAGAATTGGGTGGGGCTGAAGTTCACACCGTTCAATCAGGCGTTGCCGATCATTTTGCTGAAGACGAAAATGAAGCACTACGAATGGTTCGCAACGTCCTCGAAAATATCGGCACCCGAGAACTTACACCTGCAGCCATGCAGGAACCAGAACCACCTACGCATGATGTAGACGAACTCCTCGGATTGATTCCAAGCGATAACCGAACACCAATCGATGTCCGTGAAATCATCGCTCGAATTGTTGATGGCTCTCGATTCCATGAATTCAAATCACGTTATGGGACGACATTGGTTTGTGGCTTTGCCCACATTCATGGCCACAAAGTTGGAATTGTTGCAAACAATGGAATCCTTTTCTCAGAATCTTCGCTCAAAGGCGCTCACTTCGTAGAGTTGTGTGGTCAACGCGGTATACCGCTTGTCTTCTTGCAGAACATTACTGGCTTCATGGTCGGTAAAGCCTACGAAGCGGGCGGTATTGCAAAAGATGGTGCCAAACTTGTTACAGCAGTTTCGTGTGTGAACGTGCCCAAGTTCACTGTTATTGTCGGCGGGTCGCACGGTGCAGGAAACTACGGTATGTGTGGGAGAGCATATGACCCACGCTTCCTTTTCATGTGGCCAAACAGTCGAATTTCTGTGATGGGTGGGCCGCAAGCAGCTGATGTTCTCAGCACGGTCAAGCAAGACCAGCGAGAACGAGAAGGCAAGCCTGCAATGGTGGGTGAGGAGTTGGAAAACTTCCGTGCTCCAATCCTTGAGAAGTACGAACGAGAAGGATCGCCTTACTATTCGACTGCACGACTTTGGGATGATGGCATCATCGATCCTCGTGACACTCGGGACGTTCTCGGGCTCTGTCTTGCCGCTTCAAGAAATGCTCCGTTGCCCGACGGAAAGTATGGAATCTTTAGAATGTAAAATTCCAATTGAAAATTTAAAAATACAATTGAGGTTTTTTGATATGAAAACGATGGGAAATCCACCACAAACGTCCTTGATCCAACTCACCATTGACGGGAGTTGTGCTCGCATCGAATTGGCACGAGAGGACAAGTTCAATGCGCTCAACGTCGATATGATCACCGAACTGATTCAAGTCTTTGAATGGACCAAAGAACGCAGTGCTGGCTTCAATGATGCATTGGAAGATGAAAATGGCCAACCCTATCTCCGTACACTTGTTCTCTCCGGTCGAGGAAAGCACTTCTGTGCAGGTGCAGACATCAACATGATGCGGGATGCTGGAGCCAACACACCTGAAGAAAATCGAAAGGACAGCGAACGTCTTGACC
>JASLVI010000016.1 GCA_030741455.1 Candidatus Poseidoniaceae archaeon
TGCAAGTTCAAACTGACCGTCACGATGAACCGCCCAGTCATCCACACGAACCATAACAGAATCCGTGGACAGTTCGTTAATGATTCCAATACTCAATTTTGCGTTTGGGTGAATATCACCGGTCAAGGCAAGACCAAACCAATCGGCTTCACCGTGGAGATGGAGGACAACATACGATGATGTCTTGCAGGAAAAATGGAGATGCGCTGCAACAGCATGTCCTCCAGCATGAATGTGAATATGCCCTTCTTTTCCATCACAATCAATCGTCGTCGTTTCTTCAAGAATCTCATTGAGGAAGATACGTGCAATATCAGTGGCCGCTAAGGGTTGGGTGCTTTCTTTGCTCAGACCGAAATCTTCGCTTTTGACGATTGCAGTATCTACTTCTGGAATGGTCTCAACACTTCCCGGATGTAGCCGAGACCATGGCGTGTAGCGCCAGAGGTGTTCGGATCGACTTGGAACAGTGGCATCGAGGTACGATGTCATCCAATCGAGCCCTCCATTTCTAACTCAAGGAGTCGGTTGAGTTCAACAGCATATTCCATTGGAAGTTCACGTGTGAACGGTTCAAAGAATCCATTGACGATCATGCCCATGGCTTCTTCTTCTGTATGGCCACGACTCATGAGGTAGAACAGCTGGTCGCCAGAGACTTTCGATACACTTGCTTCATGTTCAAGATCCGCACTTGCGTTACCAATTTCCATGGTTGGATAGGTGTCGCTACGGCTGTCCTCATCGAGCATAAGCGCATCACAGACGACCTTTGAGCGACACCCCGATGCCTTTGGAGTGACTTGCAACATTCCTCGGTAGGAGGAACGGCCACCGTTCTTTGAAATGGACTTTGAGAGGATGCTCGATGTAGTGTTTGGGGCAAGGTGATGCACCTTTGCTCCAGCATCTTGATGTTGACCTTCACCGGCATAGGCAACAGAGATGACCTCTGCATGGGCGCCTTCGCCCTTGAGCAACACAGCGGGGTACTTCATGGTCAATTTTGAACCGATGTTCCCATCGACCCACTCAACGGTAGCGTTCTTGTGGGCAACACCTCGCTTGGTGACGAGATTGTAGACGTTTGCAGACCAATTTTGGACGGTAGAGTATCGAATCTTAGCCCCTTCCATGGCAATCAATTCAACAACTGCTGAATGCAAGGAATCGGTGGAATAGGTCGGTGCTGTACAACCTTCGACATAGTGAATGGATGAACCTTCATCGGCGATGATCAACGTTCGCTCAAATTGGCCCATGTTCTTGGCATTGATTCGAAAATACGCTTGAACAGGCATTTCAACATGAACGCCCTTTGGAACATAAATGAACGAACCGCCGGACCAAACCGCGGTATTGAGTGCTGAAAACTTGTTATCGGTATGTGGGACAACCGTTCCGAAGTATTTTCGAACAATTTCAGGATATTCTTTGAGTCCAGAATCCATGTCCAAAAAGAGAACACCCTGCTCTTCGAGATCTTCTCGAATCGAGTGGTAGACGGCTTCACTTTCGTATTGCGCTGTAACGCCACCAAGCCACTTCTGTTCTGCTTCTGGAATGCCGAGTCGGTCAAACGTACGCTTGATGTCATCGGGAACATCGTCCCAATCCTTTTCGGTCTTATCAGAAGAGCGCAGGAAATAGGTCACGTTATCGAAATCGATACTTTGCAACGATTCACAATTGCCCCACGTGGGCATTTCTCGTTCCATGAAATGATGGTAAGCTTTGACACGAATTTCAGTCATCCACTCGGGTTCTTCCTTGAGTTCAGAAATGTCTCGAACGACCTGTTCGCTCAATCCCTTGTCAAAGCGAATTGTAGCAGATTCTGGATCGTGGAATCCATACTTGTAATCACCAACTGCATCCTGTGCTTCTTGTGTCATTGCATCACCTCAAGCAAGGGCATCGACCCAATCATATCCTTCTTGTTCAAGTTTTACGGCGAGTTCTGGACCGCCGCTCTCGACGATTTTCCCGTCGATAAGAACGTGAACGACATCTGGCTTAACCAAATCCAAAAGTCGTTGGTAATGTGTAATGATGAGGCAACCCGTATGTTCTGCTACAGCGTTGATCCCTTCGGCTACGATACGAAGCGCATCGATATCAAGTCCTGAATCGGTCTCGTCGAGAAGTGCCATGTCTGGTTGTAGCATCAGCATTTGAAGAATCTCAAGACGCTTCTTTTCTCCACCGCTAAATCCGTCATTGACGTATCGTGAAAGGAATGACTTGTCCATGTCAAGTTGCTTCATCGCTTCGTTCAATTCTTTACGAAATTCTCGAGGAGAGGGTGCTTCGCCACGAACGGATGCAACGGACTTGCGTAGGAATGTTCCAACCTGAACACCAGGGATCGCAGCAGGATACTGGAAGGAAAGGAACATACCTGCTCGGGCTCGCTCAAACACTTCCATTTCGTTGATATCTTCACCTTTGTAATGAATGGTTCCGTCAGTGATTTCGTAAGCAGGATGGCCCATGATGACGTTCGCAAGCGTTGATTTTCCAGCACCGTTTCGTCCCATGATGGCATGGATTTCACCACGCTTAATCTCAAGGGTGATACCGTGAATAATCTGAGTCTCACCCACATAAACGTGGAGATTTTCAACACGTAGTAAGACTTCGGTCACCTTCTCACCTGTTCATTGGTACCATCACCCCCTTATCAATAGATGCAATCAATCATGATACTACGTCCTTGCAAGAATTCAAACATCACCTCGAAGTGGACCAACTATGGAGGACGACTTGGTCAAGGCCTACGCACTGGAAGCACAGAAGGCAATGGAAGAAGAAGCCAAGCGTCGAATTGCTGAACAGACCGATGCAGAGGAAGAAGAACGATTGCGAAACACGCGACTTGAAGAAGTGGTTGAAACAGAACATCTCGTACCCGCCCTTCTCTCTAGATTGGGAACCGTTCGTGCTGCATTGGATGGGCATGGTGGAGGCATAGCCGTCGCTCAATGGGAGCGGGGTACAAATGGATTTGATTTCGTCCTCGATCTAACCGGAGCATGCCTTTCTTGTGGCGCTGCGCCTGGAACGTTAGAGGGTGTGCGCAACGATTTGGAAGCAGATACTGAAGTCGAACGAATACGGTTCTCTTCATCACTTCTTGATACGTTTGATGAACTCGGTCGAGAATTTATTCTCGCTCATGGAAACGTCGAATTTGTTGATGTTCCATCGGGCAATTGAAATGAAATCGCTCTGGGGTTGGTTGTATGGCTGCATGGAGTGATAGTGGAAGAGAGAATCCCCAACCGTGCAGAGATGGCGATAATGGAAAATTCGAACTCATAGCCCGTGATGGTCGAGCACGAATTGGCAAACTTCACACCTCGCATGGTGTTTTAGAAACGCCTGCTTTGCTTCCTGTCATCAATCCAAATATCCGAACCATAGAACCTAGAGAGATGTGGGATCGATATGGAATTCAAGGCTTGATTACCAATTCGTACATCATCTGGAAGCATGATGATTTGAAGCGACATGCTATGGAAAAGGGTGTTCATGACCTCATCGATTATCCCGGCGTAGTCATGACCGATTCAGGTACATTCCAATCCTACGTGTACGGCGATGTCGAGGTTGGTGTTGAAGAAATTGTAGAATTTCAACGATCAATCGGTGTCGATATCGCAACGATGCTCGATGTCTTCAGCCGCCCAGATATGACCGAACGGGAAGTCAAGGAGGCGGTTGAAACAACGATTGAGCGCTGTGAAACGTCCCTCAAGGCTGCACAAGGTGTGATGTTGAATGGGCCGATCCAAGGTGGAATCTATCGTGATCTTCGAAAGCAATCTGCTCAAGGGATGGGTCAATTTGATTTTGCAGTTCATCCAATCGGTGGAATCGTTCCAATTATGGAGCAACATCGCTACAAAGACCTCGCCAAAATCATGCTTTCAACGATTGGAGATCTCCCTCCTGAACGACCTCGGCACATGTTTGGATGTGGTCATCCAATGCTTTTTGCAATGTTGATTGCACTTGGAGCTGACTTGTTTGACTCTGCAGCCTACGCTCTGTTTGCTCGAGACGACCGATTATTGTCACCACAGGGGACATATCGTTTGAGCGATCTTCATGCCTGGCCTGAGTTGGTTCCTTGCATCGTTCATCATACGCCTGAAGAAGTTCGCAAGATGGGAGATGACGAACGAACAAATCTTCTTGCTCGCTACAATCTTGAAGTGACATTAGCAGAACTTTCTCGATGCAAGCAAGCGGTTCATGAGGGGACAATATGGCAATTGGCAGAACAACGGAGCCATCAACATCCAGCGCTTCGTGAAGCATTTTTGTGGCTAACAACACGGCCCTTTTCTTCAAGAATCTCAACCGACGTAATCGATGATTTGATTCTCGATGATCGATCAGCTGCTCGCGACCATCATCCATATGGAGGAATCTGGGAGGACGATTGGTCGAACATCATCAACATGCAAACGCCCAGAAGAAAGAAGGGCGAACGATGGGGAGGAGAAGATACACGTTCCCGACCCCATGTCCTTGCAGCACGCAGACAATTGCATCGAAGATGGAAGCCAATGACTTCGAATCGATGCGATGTTCTGATTTTGAATGGAAAACCGGGTCCTTGGCGTCAACGATGCGATTTGTTGGTTCTCCGATTGAAACATGTTCTTCCCGATCTCGAGATTTTTGTTCAGACACCGTTGGGCCTTCTTCCCTACTCTTTGGAAGATCTCAATCCGTTTGCTCAAGTTGATGGGCCAACCTGGTTGTGGAAAAGGCGCCTGAATACACTCCTCCTGAGACAAGGACTGCAACGTTTCAACGTTGATGCTGATCGAATTGTCATTCTTGATGTTGGCCAAGAATCACTGATTCAGAAGGCTTCAAGTCTATTGATTAAACACGGTCTGTTGAAAGATGAAATCATCGTTGATGATGAGGTTCTCCCCGTTCTACGGGATCATTTGCGACGACGTCAAATCATTGACAAGATGGCTGTGTTACTGAATCTTGATTATGAACATGCTACAAGTCTTGTCGATTCGTGTACTTACATCATTGGCGGAACTGGTCGAGTCAAGAACGTCATCGACAAGAAAGGGCGGCATATAGTCAGTCCAAGATTGACCGATGGGGGGCTTTCGATGACGGATTTAGGTTCAAAGGCGATTTTTGAATTACGGGCAAAACTACCTGCAGAAGGTGAAGAATTCAATCCGAATTCAGGACGAGGCGAAGGCCCTCCTGTATTGGTTGTTAACCAAGACGCAGTCGAATTTATTCTTCGTGGAAGAAATGTGTTTCACGGTTTTGTAAGTGCATGCGATTCGTGGCTGAAGGCTGGTGAAGCATGCCTCATTCTCGACGAGGATGGGGCCTTGATTGGACATGGTATTGCCCAGTGCGATGCGAATGAAGCGCTTCGTTTCAAGAAAGGAATCGCAGTACGAACGCGAAGTGATTTTTCAAAGTCGATGAAATAACGTGAAGTGAAAGAATTCAAAGGCTTCCTTTCAGTGTATTCAGCGAAGACAATGTCAAAGGACCTCATTATCGAGACCAATGCGTTGACCAAATCCTATGGTCCGCACGTTGCACTCGATCAATTGAACCTCGAAGTTCAACGGGGTGCAACAGGACTGCTGGGTCCAAATGGAGCCGGAAAATCAACGTTTTTCAAAACCATACTTGGCCTCATTCAAGCAACTTCTGGTGAAGGCTATGTGCTTGGCCACGATATTCGTACCGAAGGATTGGAGATTCGATCAAAAATTGGCTATATGCCTGAATACGATGCACTTGATGATGACATGGACGCCATTCATCAGGTTCGATACAGTGGTGAATTGCTCGGAATGAATCCAGTTGTTGCTATGTCAAGAGCCCATACAGCAATGGAATATGTTGGTCTCGGAGAGTTACGCTATCGCCCCATCTCCTCGTTTTCTACCGGAATGAAGCAAGCAACAAAATTGGCCTGTGCAATCATTCACGATCCGGAACTCATCATTGCCGACGAACCTTCCAACGGGCTTGATGCAGATTCTCGCCAGGCGATGTTGGACACGCTCTCGAACATGGTCAATACTGGAAATCGTTCTGTTTTGATGGCGAGTCACTTGATGGATGATGTCGAACGAGTATGCGAGAACATTGTACTCTTGCACAAAGGAAAACTTGCTGCTCAAGGAAGAATTGAAGATTTGAAAGCCATCGATCGTGAAATTGAAATTCATGTATGGGGTATGGCCAATGAACTTGAACAAGCATTAGGGAAGGACGGTCTTGAAGTTCGTCGCGAAGGTCGAATGATGCGTATTCGTCACGATGATGAAAAAACAACCCATCGTATCCTCAAGTGTGCTGCTGATACAGGTGCGCAAATTCGCCGAATGCATGAATACGAAGCATCACTTGAAGATCTTTTCATTGTCATTATGGAACGTTTTGGTTATGGCGTTAAGTCAAGCGAAGATTTGCTCGCATCTCCTGCTGAAGCGCGAAAGGTGGATGCGCCTGAATCGATGGGAGGTTCTGGAGCATGACCGAAGAGCCAACCTTTGACGCATCGGCACCCATTACGGGCAAAGGACGTATGGATACGGCATGGGGTTCCGATTCAGCCGATCAAGCCACGGTCGCTAAACCAAAGGCCAAAACTGGTCAAGTGTTTGAACAAGTGTACGTTCCATGGGAGGGTACACTGAATCCTCGATGGATGCGAAATTGGGCTATTTTCCGTCATCATGTACTCGGTATTATTCGAAAGGGGCACCGTCCTTGGGGGGTTCCAACGAAACTCGTGCTTATTTTTGTCCTCATTGCATCGATGACCGATGTGGCGCTCACACTTCTTTTTGCAGTGATTGGAGAGCCAAGTTTGTACGAATTATGGGGTGTGGGCCGAAATAATCTCTATGCGCACGTACTCGGTTTCTTCCCAAGAAATATGCTGTTTTATCCACTTGTTGCAGCATTGCTTGTTGGTGGTGTCATCTCTGAGGACCGTTCCAATGGGACGAGTGCGCTTTACTTTTCGAGACCCATCAATCGATTTGACTATGTAGGTATGAAATTTTTAGCTGTAGCAACCATACAGAGTTTGATCATCATCGGTACGCTATTCCTCTACTACTTTGCGGACATTTTGTCGATGGGACGTGGATGGGCTTGGATTTTGGATACATTCCCGATGTTCCTCACTACGGTCTTTTGTGCACTCCTTTTGATCATCACCTACACCAGTATTGGTCTTGCACTTTCTTCGGTTTCTCGAGGTAAATTCTTCCCAGGCATTGCCTTACTCGCAGTCCTCTTGGGGACCAAAACATTAGCAGCAATTGTGGAAGGCCTGTTCGATCGCTCCATTCTCTATCTGCTTTCACCATACGATTCTCTCGCTCATGTAGGTCAAGCGTTGATTGGGACCAATGTTATGTACAACCATCCATGGATATGGTCGCTCGTTTCCGTTATTGCAATCAATGCTGTTTCCTTGTATGTGCTCAGTGTTCGCGTTTCTTCAATGGAGGTGACGCGTGAATGATTCCAGATTTAGCACAAGAAGGAGCGGCGGTGGAAAAGGAGTGGGTTCCTGAATCACAAGCACCAGTCGTTATGTTCAACAATGTTGGGAAAACCTACGGCCGTTACCAAGCAATCGGAGGAATTTCACTTGCATTGAGTGGGGGCGTCACTGGTATTCTTGGACTCAATGGTGCTGGAAAATCTACTCTGTTCAAACTCTTGATGGGTAAACTCCGACCGACGCAAGGTGAAGTTCGTTTGTTTGGAACAAATCCTTGGAAGAATCCAGCACCATATGCTCGAGTGGGGTACGTTCCTGAAAATGAAAACATGCACGACTGGATGACTGCATTTGAGTTTGTTTCGACCTTTGCCCGCCTCCACGGATTGACTCGAGATGAAGCAAAGAACGAGGCTGAGCGCGTATTGGAATTTGTTGGTCTCTCCGATGTTATGCACAAAAAAATCGGTCGCTACTCGAAAGGAATGCGACAACGTGCAAAGATTGCTCATGCACTTGTCAACGATCCTGATTTGATCATTCTCGATGAACCGCTGCAGGGGTGTGACCCGCTTGCACGTACGACGATTATGAATGTCATCCGAGAACTAGGGCGTATGGGTCGTACCGTTTTGCTAAGTAGCCATATTTTATCCGAAATTGAACGGATAACGGAGCAGATTGTCATCCTCCATCAAGGTCGTTTGTTGGCCATTGGCAACCTTCACGCAATACGTGAGCAATTGGATAATATTCCACATACGATTGAAATTGAATGTGATGATGCGAAAGCACTCGCAAGAGATGTCCTTAATCTCGAAGTGGTACATGGACTTCAGTTCCCAAGTTCATCGAAGTTGAAAATTTTCACGCATCATCTCGGGGAATTCCATCAACGGCTACCAAAAATAATCGTCGATAATGAACACAATGTTATGGCCATCAACAATCCTGATGATGACCTTCAGTCCATCCTCAAGTACCTTACAGGAGGGGTTCGATGAGCAAAAAAGAGCGTGGAGAAACAATCTGGACCTCTTTGGACCGTAAGGCTACGGCCATTGCTGAATTTACGATGCGTCAATATCGGACACGTCTTTCAACATGGGTGGTTCTTGGTGTCGGTTTCCTTGCAATATCGGTGGTCCTTCTTTTCTATATTGATGCAATGAACACAGAAATCGAAGCCATCGATAACGACGGCGATTCAGTGGATTGGGATGGCGATGGATACGTGAATGGCCAGGAATTCAAATACGGTACGGATCCACTGGATATTGACTCACACCCTGGTCTACTCGATCCTTCCATCGAACCTGAACCAGCTTCGATGTACATCAATGAAGACGATTATGATTGGGATTATTCGGATGCATCATTGATTTCAACCGGTTATGATGATGATGGCGATTGTCGAGAATCACAATTGTTGCCGAGTGCACAAGACGGTAATTCCGATGGGACGCCATGCAATATCATCTTGATTTACAATGCTGCAACGGATACATATCTCATCTATGCTGATCCGAACGTTGATGAAGACCCAGATGAGGATCGATACGGCAAAGAAGCCCAACATCGAGCGTTTATTCTCGGTGTAGGTAAACTTGGATTTGTATTCCTTTTGAGCATCTTTATTCCACTCTTCCTTGCAACTGGATTGATTCGTGATGAGATGACGTCTGGAACAATGCAATACATGACCGCCAAACCGATTGCAAGGGGCGAAATTTTCCTGTATCGAATGTTAGGGTATTTGGCGATTGTTTGGCCCTATTTGCTCGTAGTCTGTAGCATACTTGCCATTGTTTCTGGGTTTATGGGCCCGGGAGACCAATTTTTCCGCTTTGCAGACCTTGGCGTCTGGTTTTCAATTCTTATCGCTGCTTTACTAGCGACACTTGTCTATGGTATGCTCTTTGCATCCCTTGGAGTGTTGTGGAAATACGGTATTATCCTCGCCCTCCCTATCGCAGCTTGGGAACTTGGAATGGCACTTTTGTCCATGTCTGTGCCGGACTCAAGCTTCTTGCGTATGTCGATCGTTGGCTGGTCGATGAGTATCATCGATTCCGCAGCCTATCTCGTCTGGCCTGATATGGATATGTTTACTGCAGCTGGCGCTTGGGCAGGAGGCTCTGGAGAGGCCTCAATTTTCTTTGGTACGGGTAATGCACTACCTGGTTATCGTGCGCTTGAATGGGCGCAAAGTGATATCGGGTTGGGCATGGGTCCATACGCAACCACCATTGTATCAATGGTCGTCCTCCTGTGTCAAGCAGCTTTCTTTTGGTTCATTGGCCAACTCATTTTCAAATCGAAAGAGATCGTCTGAGGTGTTGATATGGAATCCTTTGCTGGTGATTTTTCCACATTGTGGACACTCAATAATCGTCCTCCTATCGAACATTTAACGTGGGATTGGTGGTGGTGGTTGGTCATGATCGATGACGAAGAACATCCAATGGTTGGTAAACAACTCATGGTCTTATGGTCTACAAAAGAAAATGATCTTGTTCATATCAATGATGTTGAATGGAAACCAAAAGGAACGCCAGGTTTCGATGATGAAGGAGCGATTCAAATCGATGGAATGGTTTGTGCTTGGTGGTTTGATGGTTCGATGATGCACGATGAAATCATTGCAAAAGTCTGCGATATGGTTGTTCTTCCTTCGAACCACACTTCTTGGCCAGGTCTTGAAGGTGAAGGAGGTGGTGCTGTTGTACCTCTGCTTGATGGCGATTGTTCAATGGGTATGCTTTCTGATCGTTCGCAATTCTGGCTGAATCTCGATTTGAAGCATGAGGCGATACAATCGATTCGATTGAAAATGACCCCGTGGAATCCTGCGATGTCGACCGCTCGTGAAGCAACAGCGACCTATCTTGGTTCATTGGGTTATGACATTCTTCGACTACACGGAACCAAGACGAGCGGGACCATTGACGGCAACGACGTTACGGGAACTGCTTACTTTCAGAAAGTCTGCGTTCAGGCACCGAGTGTCCCATGGTATTGGGGCGTTTTGCACTTTTCAGATGGTTCGTATCTTGATTGGTTCCTGCCTCATCTTGCACCAACGATTCTGAGTCGCGATCCTAGGGCATGGAGAAAGCGCGATGTAACGCATATTGCAGTGAGCCAAGGCGGCTTATTCCATGATGCTCAATACGGTCGTAGTGAGCGCTTCAAACTGGTGACGGTGGAAAAAGATCGGCAAGCAAACAATCTTCCTCGCTTTTCTGTACATCTCAAGAATGGACGTACTTCCATTCGTCTAACTGTGCGAGCAGTTGCCCGTGCGTATTGGGATTTTCATCAACCCACTCGAGGAGGAATTTGGTCCCATCTTACGTACAATGAATATCCGCTTGAGGTTGAATCGCTTACAATCGAGGATGAGCATGGGATTCGCCAAGAATCAATCTACGATTGGATTCGTGGCAATGCTGAGCATAGTTGGGGACTATTGCACTGATAAAATGCCACGACTTTTGTTCGGAAAATGGCAAAGGGCTTATTTGCTTGTGTGTTGAGTACCATCCGGTGCAAGAAGATGAGTGATGAAGAGGTTCAAACTGAGGCGACCACAAATACAGAAGATGCAACGGAGGAAGTCCCGGCAAAGGTATCAAATGAAGAGGCAATGAAAAATCGATTCAAACTCATCGAAGGTGAAGAGGTTCTACTTACTAAATCGCCGAGTCCAATGGGATTCATGGGATTGTATTTACTTGGCGTGATTGTGTTCATGGTACATCTCGTTTTTAACGACCCGAAGGCATTACTCGATGATGAATCAGGCGGATTTGCGAAGCTGATCACAACCTTGATGGAATTAGGCGATACAACATTCCCACTTGGTTTCGTTGTTGTCATGGGTGCGATTACTTGGTTCAACCGTATGCTCAACACCTCCACCTCTGGCCGATGGGTCACCTCATGGTTGCTACTTGCAACATTTTTGCCGGTTCTGATTCAGATTGATGGGTTCATTGCATTTGTTCGTGAGAATCTGCTCGGTGCAGAAGATCCGAGTCGATTTTTGAATTTCGGATACAATTTCTTGTTTGCTGGAGTAGCCTTTACAGCAGCATTTTGGGCGCTCGTGTTCTATTATCAGCGAAGTTTCGATTATGCAATCACATCAAATGCGGTTATTTTCAAACATTCATTTTTGTTGAGCCGAGCACATCGCCGAATCCTTTTCGATCGAATCTCTGAGGTACAAGTTGAACGAACACCCGTCGGAACGATGACAGGTTTCGCAACGCTCACCATTCTGACGGATTCAGGCGTTGGTATCGTTGAAGAATCGGTTGGTGGCGGTGCTGGTATTTCACCAAATTTGCCGGACAATCAAGATGACACTTCGGCGGAAAAGGCTGGAAAGAGCCTTTTGAGGTCTTTCTTTGCACTCATGTTCTATCAACGAACCATTCGTACGGTACGTCCTGATCCAAAGCACTGTTTTTACAAAATACGTGGTTGGGAAGATACCAAAACCCTGCTCAATGAAATGCACAAGAAGCACAGTCAATCAACCAAATTGGATAATCTTGCCGAGATTCTTACACAACAGAATGAAGGACAAGAATGAACCGTTGTGTTCAAGAACCCCAAAATTTTGGGATTGAATGGAGAGAGATACATGAGTGACGATATAATGGCAGATGCGATGGAATTATTCCGTTCTGGTGACTTGAAGGGAGCTGTTGAAAACCTCGATGGAAAACTTCGAGCCAACCGTGACAATGCAATTCTACAGCATACCTATGCAGAATTTGCGAACATGCTCAACATGGAAGAACAAGACGATGTTGTACCTGGTACGAAGATTATGATGTCGTACAAGAAAGCCATGGAACTTGATGAAGAAAACGACGAGTACATTGCTGATTTTGCTTCATTTGCTCTTGAATGTCGCCGCGTTCCACAAGCGGTGAAAGAATTCCAACGTTACAGCCGTCGACTTGAGATGTCCGACATACCAACCGATGATGTACTGTACATGGCCGCTCGTAACATCGTTGATACGATTGAGGTCATCGATCCTGAAAAGGCAAATCCGATGGTCAAGCCCTGGGTAAAACAGGCCTTGATTTGGGCGGTTGGTGGCTTGGGTTACACGCCTGAAGAAGCTGCAGAACTCCTCACCTCTGAAGATTGAGGCTCATTCATGTCCGATGCAGAAACTCGTCTGCATTTTCGAATTGGCTACTTGGGCGATGCCTTTCATGGAAGTCAAATTCAACCCGATGTTCGTACAGTTCAAGGTGAACTCATTCATGCCTTCGAAAAACTTGGATGGCTTTCCAAAGAGGAAGAAGGTCACAATCTTGTCTTATCCAGTCGTACGGATGCAGGTGTTCATGTTCGATTGAATGGAGGGACAGTCCGTGTCGCTTCTTCGCTGTGGGGCAGTATTACGCCACGTAAATTCGTTCGAGCCGTCGACGATCTTTTGCCCGATGAAATCGCTTTTCTCGATGTACGTGAAGTGGACATGGACTGGAACCCAAGATTGGCCGTATGCCGCGTATATCGCTATCGTCTGGAAGGAATGGAATTTTGGAAGAATCCGGGTGAAGTTTTTTCAGAATGGCTTCGCTTGTTTGAAGGGACCTATGATGCTCGTAATTTTGCTCGTTTGGAAGAGGGGAAGAATCCAATTCGAACCATACTTTCGTGTACGCCATGGATTGTTGATGGACGAACCGTTGGCTTTGAAATCGTAGGCGAAGCCTTCCTATGGAATCAAGTTCGCCGTACTGCGATGGCACTCCATCTTCTTGCACTGGGAGAAATAACAGTGGATGATGTCAGAAATGCAATTAATCATCCAGAGATTGAAGTTGATTTTGGCGTAGCGCCTCCCGATTGGTTGATCCTATGGGGGGTTGAATGGGGCGATGCGAAGATTCCAGATTCAGATTCGACAAATTGTCGCTTTTCTCCTCCACCAATTCCGAGTCGAAAAGCAGAGCGTACGATGCGTAAACGCTGGCGACAAGGAGCAAGAATGGAGATGAAAACACTCCTTCACCTCGAATGGATGCGATTGGGTGAATTACCTGTTGCTTTCCATAACCTCGATGATTGAGTTCATTGCAGCGTCGCGGTGTTTAAGTCTGCATAATTCAAGGCCAAAGCATGCACGGGATTGCATTGAGTCCTTCCTCTCGGAAACGACTCCTTGCAATTGTATGTATTTCGATGATTTTTCTATCAGGTTGCTTAGGGACAAATGACAATAATCGGCAACAAGATTCTCAAGATGGGGAGGTTAACCTCTCTGTATGGCACACATTTGCTGCTGAAAGTAAGGAAGAAGAAGTGTTCATGAATTCAATCAAGTCGTTTGAATCTGCACATCCCAATGTAACGGTTGATGTGACGATGGTTCCGTTTGGTAATGCCGATCAATTGTTCATGACAGCCGCACAAGGAGGACAAGCACCTGATTTAATGCGGCTTTCCAGTGATCAATTGGGTGCAATTGGCGAGGTACGTGTCGACGGTTTCCCACTCTTGGAAGATTTACGACCACATTTAACACCACAAGACCGAGCTATCTTCGAAGAGCGTGCATTGCAAGCGATGCGTTATGGTGATGCACTGTATGGTATACCTGCAAGCCAGGATTGCCTCTCACTCATATTCAACAAAGCGTTGTTTGATGAACAAGGTCTAGACCATCCAGATGAAACCTGGACTGAACAAGACCTGTTACAAGCTGCGGAGTCTCTAACGTACAATGACGTACAAGGACTTGCAATTCCAATTAAGTCAGCATATTGGTGGTTCCCAATTCAAGAAGGATTTGGCGGTTCTCTCTTTGATGAAGGTGGCGAGCCAACCCTCGATTCCAATGGTTCGAGTGAAGCAATGCAATGGATGCTTGACCTCGAATTGGAGCATGGCGTTGTAGCAACTGGGACACAAATTGAAGGTATGAAGAATCAATTCATCTCTTCGAAGGCAGCCATGATATTCGATGGACCTTGGAATTGGGCAACCTATGAAGCAAGTCGCCTCAACATCGGTCAAACCTTGTTACCTCTTGTGGAAAGTTCAGGAGAACGAATGTCACCACTCGTGACCTACAAAGGGTGGACGGTCAGTAAGCAAAGCGCGAACAAGGTTGCTGCAACTGAACTCGCACTCTGGCTTTCATCCGAAGACGTTCAGAAAGAATTCGCAGTTGAAACCTACACAATGCCCACACATGTTGCACTTGAAACGGATCCACAAATTATCGAAGACGAAGTTCTTTCGGGTTTCCTTGAGCAAACCAAAGAAGGCACGCCTGCTCCAACAACAAGGGCTATGTCCCTTGTCTACGATCCGTTGTCAACTGCCTTTGAACAGGCGTATTCGGGAATTGCTTCTACAGAAGAAGCTTTGTCGGGTGCTAATCAGCAACTTCAAGAGCAAATCGATTCGATTTCACGTGCAGACCCTTACCCGCTCGCTGAAGGTTACCGTACGATTAGCATCGAGTTTGAAACCACCAATGCGACAGCCTACGATGTGTTTGTTGATGGTCAGATACACACCGAGATTCGTATTGAATCGACAAACAATGGTTCGTTACTCGGCTATGACTCTTGCACAGATGGAGTCAATGAGTTACTCCAAGTTGGCCAACAACGAATTGCCCTAGGGACCATGGAAACCATTCAATGCAACCTTACTGGTATGGTACCTGAAAAAGACCACCTCATCGAAGTGTTCGGCGATGATGTCATGATCTATTCAACAAATGCAAGTACGAGTGTTGCTGATGAGCGACCTCAGGCTGGCGATACATCACCGGTTCTTTTCGCATTAGGAGCCATTGTTCTTTCATTGATTGCACTGCTTAGTTTTGCAAAATGGAGGGACACAAAACTTGGTCGAACAAAATCGAAACTTGCGCATTTCTATGTTGCACCAGCTCTGCTTTCATTGGCAATTCTTACCTTCTATCCTGTTCTGTATGGTTTCTGGCTTGCCTTTACCGATGCAAATCAAACACAATTAGGTGATCAATCCTTCATTGGTTTCGATAACTTCTGGGAGGTCTTTACTTCGAAGGGATTCCTTCGAGTGACCCTGTTCACCCTAATTTGGACCGTCGTCAATGTTTCAGCCCATATTGGAATTGGATTATTCTTAGCGATTATGCTACATCGAAGTCGAATTAGCGGGAAGGTTGCTTATCGGACGGTTTTGTTGCTTCCTTGGGCAGTTCCATCGTACATATCCGTCCTCGTTTGGAGAGGTATGTTCCAACCTGATGGATTTGTGAACGATTTATTGGGTACAAACATCGATTTCCTTTCAGATCCAACAGGAGCACAAATCATCGTTATTCTCGTCAACATCTGGCTTGGGGTTCCTTTCATGATGATGTCCATCAGTGGTGCGTTGCAATCGCTGCCAAAGAACATGTATGAGGCCGCCGAAATTGATGGTGTCATGGGGTGGGCAGCGTTCCGACATCTGACGTTGCCAAACTTGCGAAGTGCCCTGATTCCGCTCACGCTTCTCGGATTTATCTGGACCTTCAACATGTTCAACGTCATTTATTTGATGACTGATGGAGGTCCAAATCTGTACTTTGGCGAGCCAGGTCAGACAGATATTCTGATCACATATGTCTACGACGTTGCCTTCCGTGAAGGTGCATATGGCGTTGCTGCGGCATGGTCGGTTATCATCTTCCTGATGTTGTTTGCATTCTCTTGGCGATACATGAAGCAAACCAATGCAACGGAGGCGGTAGGATGACCAATTCTGATGATATGCGCTGGTGGTATGTTCCATTGGAGATTGTCATGTTGCGACGGTGGCTTGTTGCTGCATTCATTATGAATGTCCTTCTCCTTACAGTGGATTATCTTCGGGCAGAATCTGACCTACTCCTTCTTGGAATTATCTCTTGCCTTCTTTTCGCGGCCCTTCGTGCATCCCTTCCAAATGTCAATGATACGTTGCGCAGGGACATCTCTCTCGTCTTAAGTGCAGCATTACTCGGAATCGCTGTTTATCGGCTCCTGCGTACAGACCCTACAATCTTCAACATCTGGATGCACTGTTGGAGTCTTCTTCCATCAGGCCTGACACTTTTCTGGCTATCTGGACGACCTGTGACAGTTTGGACCTCGAGAAAACTTTCTGATTCAGCGATTGAGTATGGGTTGATGCGAAATGCGAACTTAAACAAAATTTACCATGCAACTTCAACACATATCACGCTTCTTCACTTCGTTGCCATCACCGTTATTCCACTGATTTGGATCATCGATATCGCCTTCTCGGAAGGGAATGCGCTTGGAGGACAAATCGGTGATTCGTTTACTACGGAACATTTCTCAAAAATCCTGAATGGTGATTCGTTCTGGATATGGTTTAGAAATTCGCTAGTCGTCAGTATTGGAACGGCTCTTCTTGGTTTATTCATTGCTATTCCTGCAGGTTATGCGTTTAGTCGCTACAAATTTACTGGACGTGATGCTTCCATGTTTTCGTTCCTTTTGGTGCAAATGTTCCCTGGAATCATTATTCTCGTTCCTTATTTCTTGGTCATGAAGACACTTGGTCTATTGAACTCACATTTGGGACTAATTCTAGCCTATTGTGTAACAGCATTGCCTCTTTGTGTTTGGATGCTGAAAGGATTCTTCGATACCATACCGCGTGAACTTGAGGAGGCAGCAGCTCTTGATGGATGCAACCAATTCCAAGTTTTCACCAAGGTCGTGTTGCCTCTATCGACCCCTGCGATTGCTGTTACAGCATTGTTTAGTTTCTTAGCTGCTTGGAATGAATACCTGTTGGCATTGACCTTCAATACATCAAACGATATGTACACGCTTCCAGTAGGATTGGCTTCTTTAATCTCTTCAACTGGACAAGCATGGGGTGATTTTGCAGCTGCAAGTTTGTTGGTCAGTTTACCAGTTGCTCTCTTATTCCTCTTCTTCCAGAAATTTTTGATCGATGGTTTATCGGCAGGTGGCGTTAAAGGGTGAGAATATGGTGAGCGTAGAATTTGAACAAGTGAACAAACAGTACGAAGATGGGTTTCAAGCGGTCCAGAACTTGACATTGGATATCAAGGATAAGGAGTTCTTGGTTCTTCTCGGTCCATCAGGTTGTGGAAAGTCAACCACACTCCGTATGCTTGCAGGTCTTGAGGATGTCACCGAAGGAGACATTCGTATTGATGGCATGAAGGTGAATCATCTTCCTGCGGGTGCACGGGGTCTTGGAATGGTCTTCCAATCGTATGCGCTTTACCCTCATATGTCCATTCGTGACAATCTCTCATTCGGCTTACGGATGATGAAGGGAACTGACAAATTGGATGGAAATGAAATCTCGAAGCGAGTGAAGGAAATTGCACAATTGTTGGAATTGGATGCTCATCTCGACAAGAAACCAAAGGAGTTGAGTGGAGGTCAGCGCCAACGTGTCGCACTTGGTAGAGCATTGGTTCGAAGACCAAAGGTTCTCTTGATGGATGAACCTCTTTCCAATCTTGATGCAGAACTTCGTCATCAAATGCGGAATGAGATTCGACGTTTGCACGATGAATTGGGAACAACAACCATCTATGTTACACACGATCAAATCGAAGCCATGACGTTAGCCGATCGTATTGCAATTCTCGACAAGGGTGAGTTGCAACAACATTGTGCACCAATGGAGGCTTATCACAATCCTGCGAACGATTTTGTTCGTTCCTTCCTTTGCAAGCACATCGATGATTTAGTCGATACAGCAAATGCATTGTTCAAGAAACCAGAGGAGGTCAATGAATGAAGTTCCTCGCACGTTTCTTGATCTTGATGATGTTTCTCGTTATCTTTTCACCTCTCACCTCAAACGATGCAGAAGCCTCTGAACATGCGCCTTCAACGATGACCACATTCTCGTTCAAGGGCTTTGCAACCGAGGTATCCGTTGTTGGTGAATGGAACTGGAGCGAACCCGTTCCCATGGTTGACGAAAACGGCATTTGGACTGCTGAAGTTGAGCTACAGGAAGGATTGTATTGTTACAAATTCATTGTTGATGGACAGTACATCTTTGACCCCATGAATCCAGAACGTTCGTACTGTGGCGATATCGAAAATTCACTCATTCGTGTTCGTGATCATACACGCCCCCATTTCAGTGCTGAATTGATGAACCAATCGCTTGTTGTAACCTATCAACCAGGTTCCTCCGGAGCCGCTTTTAGTGGAACTCCATCCGCAATTTCAGGTGCTGTCTGGGATGCACAACAACTCACTTGGACCTACGATGTAAGTGGATTTGAAGATGGCAAGCACACTCTGAAAATCAATGGATTCGATGTTGATGGAAATCCTACTTATGACTTACTTGTACCGTTTTGGACTGGACCGAGTGCTGATTTTGAATGGCAAGATGCACTCATCTACATGGTCATGACCGACCGATTTGTCAATGGCAATACTTCCAACGATGAACCCATGGTTGGTGCTGCCCAAGGAGCTGACTGGCAAGGTGGCGACTTTGCTGGGGTAACCCAGATGATTGAATCCGGTTATTTCGATGAATTAGGCGTTGGAGCGCTCTGGCTTTCTCCATTTAATACAGCGGCTAACGGAACCGGAAAGGCTGCCGATGGCGTCCATGATGTATCGGCTTTCCACGGTTATTGGCCAACGGAACCAAGAGGTATTGAACCCAAACTTGGAACTGAAGAAGAACTCCATGCGCTGGTTGAAGCAGCTCACGACCGTGACATTCGCGTTATGATGGATTTTGTTGTCAACCATGTTCACGAGCAACATACCTACCATGAAGAACATCCAGAATGGTTCAATGCTGGTTGTATTTGTGGTTCTGCAGACTGTGATTGGACCGAGCATCGTTTGGATTGCCAATTCACATCGTACATGCCAGATGTCAATTGGAAGATTCGTAATGCTTCTGAACAATTCATCGATGATGCACTCTGGTGGCTTGAAACCTACGATCTTGATGGCTTACGGATTGATGCGGTGAAGCACGTTGAAGATTTGGCCACGAGAAATTTAGTGGCGCAAATCAACGACCGATTCGAAACGGTTGGAACGGATTACTATCTCAAAGGAGAAACTGCGATGGGTTGGGATGGTCACTCGCTTGAAGATAATCAAGATCAATATGGGGCAATCAATGCTTACATGGGTGAGGATGGATTGGACGGTCAAGCCGACTTTGTTCTGTATCATGCGGTCGTTGACAATGTCTTTGTTTCAGGCAACGAAAACTATCAGCACTTGGATTACTGGACCAACCGAAGTCAGGATCAATATCTGGATGGATCGATCATGGTGCCATATGTTGGCAGTCACGATGTGCCTCGGTTAACAAGTCGAGCAGATACTGGAACCAATGACGCTTTCAACCAATGGGCAGAAGATGGACTTCCAGGTCAACCGGGTGACATCTCTGCCTACAATGCTGCCATGCAAGCCTATGGCTGGTTGTTGACAACCCCTGG
>JASLVI010000170.1 GCA_030741455.1 Candidatus Poseidoniaceae archaeon
GCATGATTTGGGGGCTGCTCTTTGCAGAAGGCTTTGGATTCATTTGGGATGGAACAGGTAAAATCATGGGAGATGCATCTCCGCTCATTCCTTTCTACGATTGGACCTATGACCTGACTTCTGGTTTCAAAAAGAGCGACATTGCTGACACACTCGGACTCGGCCACACCTATGTACCATTCCACCGTGCAGATAGTGCCCTAACAGACTACGTTCTGGTTTCCATTTACGTCGGTGCGCTACATCTCCTCATAGGATATATCATTGGATTCGTCAACGTTGCAAAAGGACACGGTTTACTCGCAGCATTCTTTGAGAAAGGCAGCTGGATGTTTATCCTCATCGGCGGCTTCCTCCACATTTACGGCTTCATGACTGGAAGCAACGAGCTCATCGAAGGAACACTTCCTGGATATGCAGTTCTTGCAGGTATTGTGTTGTTGATCATCGCACTTGCAACATTCGAAGGCTTTGGATGGGCAGGTGGCATCATCATGGGGCCAATCGAAACATTTGGTCTTCTTGCAAACACACTCTCCTACTTGCGAATTATGGCGGTTGGAGTCGCTGGCGTCAAGATTGCCGAAATCAGCAACGACATGGGCTTTGCATCCATGAGGGATGCGATTTCAGCAGGCGATTTTGTCCTTGTCCCGGTCTTCTTCCTTCTTTGGATTGGTATCCAAGTCTTTGCGATAGCACTCGGACTCCTTTCACCTACTATTCACGCAGCCCGTCTCCACTTTGTGGAATGGATGGGTAAGTTTTACGATGGCTCCGGCAGGGTCTTTTCCCCGCTCGGTGGCCAACCCCTCCACGTGGAGGGGAAAGCATAGTCCACTGGACATTAAATGGAGGTAGAAAAAATGAACAAGAATACCCTAAAAACAAGCCTACGAATGATGATTGTGCTCGGCGCCCTCGTCCTGATTGCTCAGGGCGTATCCGCTGAAGCAAATGTTGATGCTGATGGCGTCTACGATGACTGGGGCAAGTACATGGGAGCAGGTATTGCTCTCGGACTTGCTGCTGTTGGTGCTGGAATTTCCCAGGCCGCTATCGGTAGCGCTGCTGTCGGAATGATTGCAGAAGACGGATCCAAGTTTGGTCCTGCACTCATCTTCACGGCTCTTCCTGAGTCGATTGTTATTCTCGGTGCATTGCCACTCTTCCTCTGAAGATTGGTTTCGAAACAGACCCGTTCTGTTCGACCGAAGGAGATGATACTATGACACTTGAAACACTTGCAAAAGACATTGCTGCATCTGCGGAAGCGCAAGCGCAAGCAATGCTCAAAGAAGCGAAAGCAGAAGCAAAGACAATTGTCGGAGATGCAGAAGCCAAGGCGACATCCATTCGAGATGAAGCCCAAGCCCGCGCTGAGCGTGAAGCAGACCAAATCTCACAAGAAATGGTCGCAAGTGCTCGTCAGGGCAACCAGAAAGAATTGCTGATTGCACGTCGTGGCGTCCTCGATGCTACGTACCAAGCTGCAAAGGCGCAACTCGCTGATCCAGGAATGAAGGGGCGTGCAACGCTTCTCAAATCCTTGCTCAAGCGCGCTGACAGTGTTTCCGGTAAGGACTTCGTAATCCGGCCAGTATCGGTTGATGCTGCTGCATTGAAGAAAGAAGCAGGTTCTCGAACCATCGGTGATGAAATCGATGGGTTGGGCGGATTTATGATGGAAGCAGCTGATGGATCGGTTTCGTTTGATTTCCGATTCGATTCTCTTCTTGACCGCACCTGGACCGACGAACGTGCTGCGATTAACGAGACATTGTTTGGATGAGGGATGAGTTATGTTTTCGGGTAATGTACCATATGTAGCCTCACGAGCCAAGGCTCGTCGACAGGCATTGATGGACAAAGCTCGTCTACGACAACTCATCAACCAATCACCCGACCAATTGACAAATACGGTTGCTGAGAGCGGATATCAAAATGAAATCAATCTCTATGCATCACGATACACTGGTGGCGACCTCGTGGAGGCTGCTCTCACCCACAATCTCGAGAACGAACTTGACAACATGCTCTCGCATTGTCGAGGAAAGGTTCGAAAGATTGTCGAGATTTACTCCAGTCGTTACGAATACCAAAATGCAAAAGCCGTCCTACGTGCTGTTGCCAATGGAATCGAAGCAGAGAAACTCAGCAAAGATATCCTTCCGGATTTGAACGAAATCAACACACCATGGATCAAGATTCTTGAAAGTTCAGATGACCTACGTTCTGCGGCACAACAAATGCGTCGCAAGTCGTTTGGTTCAGCACTTACGAACCTTCCAGAAGATGCTCGCCTCGCCCACTACGAGGACGCACTGGATCGCCACTACTTCTCGGCCTCATTGAAGGCGCTTGGATACAGCGGAAACGATTCACGTTATCTACGAAATGTATTGGCAACAGAGATCGACCATCGAAACATCTTGAACGTTCTTGAGGCTTCAGCCTTCGGAATCGAAGGGAATGCACTCTACGAGGAACTCATTCCTGGGGGTCGATTGATGCCACAACGCTCTCTTTCATCCATTGC
>JASLVI010000171.1 GCA_030741455.1 Candidatus Poseidoniaceae archaeon
AGCGTTCGTTTTGGCCCAAAAAGTGTATGCAATACAACGGCTTGCAACTCCGTAATTCCTTCACCCGAATGGGAGGAGATGATCAGAGGGTTTGAGAATCCATGCTCAGAGAGCATCGCTCGCTTGTCGTCAAGCGTTTCCATATCGACGGTGTCACATTTTGTGAGAACGATCTGAATGCGTTCCATAATCGATGTTTCATGAGCGTGGAATGCTCTTTCCGTTAATTCTCGTATGGATGTTCGAAGCTTACGCTCCATTTCATCAACCTCATCGCTAACATCGACGAGGAGTAAGAGAAGGTCGCATTCAATGGCTTCAGCCAGCGTTGCACGAAACGCTTCCAACGTTGAATTTGGTAATCCATCAATGAATCCAATCGTATCTGCAAGAAGAACACGGGGGCTTGATTCAAGTCGCCCTAGGGTTGATTCCAATGTGGAAAACAATCGATCTTCGACTAGGACCTCTTTCCCAGACAATCGACGAAAGAGGCTTGATTTTCCAGCATTTGTATAGCCAGCTAGTCCGACCGTCATTGCTTGTTGTTTGCGCTGTCTACGCCGTTCTGATGCAGATTTGACTTGCTTTTGTTGTCGTTTCTTCAATGCGGTAAGTTCGCGATTCACATTGGTGAGGACCGAACCAGCAGCCGTTCGACCTGCGCCACCGTATCCTGCTCGTTCACCAGTGGTTTGTTGTTTGACAACTTCTCGTAGAACAGTGCGATCGGATTGGAGGCGGGCAATACGAACCTGAGTACGTGCTTCGACACTTGAAGCATGCGCAGTAAACAAAGCAAGAAGCAGGCGAACACGATCCCAAACCTCAATCCCAACAGCATCGTTTACTCCGACGAGTTGTCGAGGCGTTGCATTGGCGTGGAGCAAAATGAGATTGACACCATTCCATGGATGCCCCTTTGCTACTGAACGAAGTTCTTCGGCAACATCCTGCAATTTCCCCTGCCCCATGAACCACTTTGCATCGATTCGACCGCGTTGATCGATTCGTTCAACGATGTTGATGCCCATCGTTGCTGCAAGTGCAATAAACTCGGAACAATCCTCATTGTTGCGAACGAGCAAGAGTGCCTTTCTGCCTTGGTGGTCGGATTGTGCCTCATCGGTCACCAACCCTCCTGCACCAGCAAGAAGGTCAGCAGTTGAATCGGCCATGTTCAACGCTCGTTCACCCTTCATTTGATTTCATGCATCAGCCTCATATGTGTCCATCCTAAGCACAAAGCATGTCGAAGGAACATCAGGTCGTGGTTTCATGGACTGGATCTGAAGCAGATGCAAACCCAATCATTTCGATTCTCAATCAATTGGATTTCCCCTTCAACGTTCATCCTGAAGACAAGAACACTCGCATCGATATTACAGTCGAATCAGATACGATGCGAGGATTAAGAGATTCAGTGGATGATCTCTTGGTTCAACTTTCATCATTGGAAGATTGATCTTCCATCAATTTCGAGACTGCATTCGGATCGTGATTTCGCTCGAAATAATCGGTTGCGACCAAATCGCCAAGTCGCTTCACACCTGCTTCAATAAGATCAGGATCGCTTTGTTCTGCCTTTTCCCAACGCTCTTGCGCCTGTTCAGCATAGCGTTGATCGGCTTCAGCCTTGACCTGTTGAGCGACACTCAATTCAGCTTCAAGCCCCTCATACGCATCATCCTTTTCGACCGTTCTGTATTCGTTTTCTGCATCAAGTTCAGATTCGAGAATGCCTGGTGTAAAGCCACGTTCATCATTGCCTCTCGTCATCAATGGATTTGTTCGCTGTTTTTTCATTTCACGTTCCCATTGTTCAAGGACAAGTGCAGGCGTAATGTGACCATCAAGATCATCGATATCGATGTGCAGATCGCTGAGCATTTCCTCAATCCAAACATCCGTTGCCTTTCTTAATCGGAAATAATCGATGAAGGAAATAATCTGTCCAACGAGAAGACAGATTGCTGCAAGCATGAGCGACGAGGTTAGCATATACCCTGCAAGAGCAGAAATTCCCCCAAGCACCAAGACGGATACGAACCACCGATTTCGCAGGCTTTGATAGGAATGAATACCACGTGGAATGGAAACCATTCTCAACCCTCATTGCGTTTTGCCATGTCACGTAATTTGGTCATCGAAGCCTCATCATCAAGCGCTTCAAGTTTCCAACCCAACTTCTCAAGATTGCTTGCAATCATCGCATCAGCCGCAACCGTTAATCGCTCATGGGTCATTTGTAGAAGTAGTGCAATCAGCAATGCTCCTCCTGCTGCGTATTGCCACATTGAGAAGTATGCGATGAGGAGAAGAAAGACGACAGCAATTCCTGATCCAATCAATGTTCTCGAGGTTAAACGAGCCTTCGATTCAAGTGCATCAAGAATGGCAACAGCATGTTCTCGCTTTGTCGCCATGAACCATCCAAGCGAAACAAGGTTCTCAAGATACCGCTATTCAAACAATTCAGCAATAAATTCATCACTCATTTTTCTGAATTGCCTA
>JASLVI010000172.1 GCA_030741455.1 Candidatus Poseidoniaceae archaeon
GTGGGTGGATCGCATCTTCGTCGAGTAATTTCTTCCCATCTCGAAGGACTCGTTTCTTCGAATAACGGGGTTTCATGAATCGTTTACGAATACCTCTCCAATCTTTGTCAGCATAGGAAATGCCCTCAAGATAGGTACGTTCGTATTCATACAAGGTATGCTTAATCTCTTGCCAAACAGCAACATCGATGCAATAGGTGTAGAAGTGTTCATGCGTTGGAACGACGATATCGAGGTCCTGCTCTGAGACGGATTGCTTTGGCAAATTCCACACTTGAACCATTCCAACATCGTTGTATTGACTTGCCCAATCAGCAAGTGATAGTGTGGTCTTGATGAAATTCGGACCCGGAATTAAATCATCCTCAATGAGAAGAACACGTTCGTATCCATGAACATCAAACAAATCGCGTCTTGCGCCGATGAGATTTCGCCCAACACCATAATTTTCCTCGCGTAAGACGATGGATGTACAAGGCACCTCGGATTGGTCAATCATCGATTTGATTTCATTCTGCCTTGATTTTGGCCCACCATCAACGTAGTGAAACACATCGATTCCATCAAGATCATCTGCATTCTTTGCAAGACCTTGAAGCAACTCTTTCATTAAATCAGGACGGTTGTAACTGACAGTGAATAGGGCGGTTTTCATTTCATACCCTCCCCAGCAACCGTTGTTTGTAGGAATACAATCGCTCTTTGAGCGATGTTGGAGGATGGCGGATATTGATGGGAAGCATGGAGATGTTTGCATAACCCATCGCTCGAAACACCTCACAGATGACCGTTGTATCACAATCGATTTCATTTGTTCGAGGATTGATTCCCGAGAATCGTGCACCTTCTTGGAATGCCTTGGCTGAATAGACACAGATGCCATTGAAGGTGGACCAAACATCGGTTTTCTCGGATGGAATGCCGTGATTCCACCACGTTTCTTCCGATGTTTTTCGCGTCGCCCAAGCATCGTAAAACTGGCCCATAGCATTCGTTGTATAGCCTGAAACGATATCTCCCTCATGATGGATGATTTCGAGAGCTTGTAGCGGTTTGTACAATACATCCGTTTCGATGAAGACGATCTTATCGAATTCAGAAAGCGAGGAGGCTTGTTCAATGCAAGCATTGCGAGCGTTGGCGATGTTTGTGACGCGATCTCCCTCTTGACCAACGAGGTGATCTGTTCCTAAATCAGTCGACGTCAAGGTCGTCTTGCACTTCTTTGCGAGACGTTCGACATAGTTCTTTAGTCCCTCTTTGGTTCCATCGGTCGAATCGTTTTCATAGATTGAAATCTCAACATCGTGTTCTCGCAAAAGCAAATCTGTGAACGCATCAAGTTGACTGTGCCATGATTTGAGTCGCTTCTTGTTGTTGCGTGAAATGGTGCAGAGAAGGAGTTTCAATTCACTTCACCAACCATAGGAAACCCAACAACATGGATGCAATTCCCTATGCACATCCCTATTTAAGGCCGAGGTTGTGGCGTGGAATATGGCCACTATTCTCGTCACTGGCGCTTCGGGAATGTTAGGCCAACATCTTGTTCCGATGCTTGTAAGTAGAGGGCATGTCGTCCTTTCACCACCACGCGAAGAACTTGATCTGACCGATTCGGAAGCGACTTCGAATTTCATTGGAACCAACCCAATCGATGCGGTTGTTCATTGCGCAGCATACGTTGCAGGCATTGCTTCCAGTACAGCAACAAAACATCATTCATTCGATTCCAATGTCTCAATGGGAATGAATCTCATTCGTGCCTGTATCGAACATGATGTTACGACCATGCTCAACGTTGGTAGCGCAACCGTTTATCCAAGTGAAGCGCCACAACCGCTCTCTGAATCATCACTTGGACAAGGTGCATTCGAAGGGCCAATCGAAGGTTATGCTCTTTCGAAATATGTCGTTTACCGAGCATGTGCGATGGCGAACGAACAACACAATGTCGCATTCAAGACGATTCTTCCGTGCAATCTGTTTGGTCCCTACGACAACTTTTCGCTTGAAACAGGCCACATGCTTCCAGCCATTCTCCATCGAATGCATCAAGCCAAAGAACAACACAACGCTCCAATCATCATTTGGGGTGATGGTACAGCGAAGCGAGAATTCCTTTATGCTCCAGATTTAGCAGATTTCATTTGCTTTTCACTTGAGAATTTCGAATCGCTTCCTGAAGTCATGAACGTTGGTTCTGGCATTGAAGTGAGCGTCAATGAAATGCACCAAAAGATGGCCGAGATCATCGGCTATTCTGGTGAACTAAAGCACGATTTGAACAAGCCCGTAGGCCGTTTGCGTCGTTATTTGGATTTGCATCATCAAAGCGAATTGGGTTGGTTCCCAAAAACGCCATTTGAAGAAGCATTAGCAATTACCTATGCATACCTGAGGGGGACATTGGAATGAGTTTGCCACTTGCAACGAGTACCTGGGACGACGAAGAATACGCTGCCATACAACGTGTTATCGAGAGTGATCGATTTAGCATGG
>JASLVI010000173.1 GCA_030741455.1 Candidatus Poseidoniaceae archaeon
ACCTGCAGTAGTGGTGCTATTTGGGGATGGAACATTAGGCCTGACAATGGCGACACTTACAACACAGCAACACATAATCAAGGTGACATAGGGCTTCTTCCATACGCAGGAGAAGAATGCGTCTTAGTTTACCATTACATGGGTTTTGAAAACAAAACCATGTATTGGAGTCTAACTTACGAAATAGTAGATGTTAGCGTAGAATAATCATCTACAATCTAACTGATTGGATAAATGCAAAGGGTTCATCCGATTACCCTTAGCAATCTTATGAGAATACGATGGGCTTGCAGTGGGTCGCTGTTAACGCTACCCACTGCCTAGGTATTAGCACCGTTGAATTCATGTGCCGTGTATCCATGTAGGCATCATGGCAGAGGTGAAGCGATGCGACCTCCTCATTATTGGAGCTGGTCCGGGAGGTGGCTCAGCCGCAATTCACGCATCTCGTCTTGGCCTTTCGACCATCGTGGTTGAGGCCGATCCAGAAGTAGGGACGCCTGTGCACTGTGGAGAATGCCTTTCCGATCTTGCTGTACAGAATCTGGATTTACAGATCCCAGATCATGTCAAGGCATTGGATGTGAAGGGCATTCGTGTTATCTTCCCTGGCGGCGAAAACAAACTCTTGACAGAACCGGGGTATGTTCTCGAGAAGCACCTTTTCGAACAATGGCTGATGGATGAGGCGATAAAACTTGGAGCTGAATTATTCCTCAGTCATCGAGTAACCTCTATGAAGAAAATTTTCAATAGCGAAAATCAATTTTCCAATTGGATTATTGAAGGTAAAGGAAATGAATTTCCAATTGAATGTTCAGCCGTCATTGATGCCTCCGGTGTCTCAGGAGCAGCCTCCAAACTTCTCGATATGGGGACCGAAGTTGAGGTCATTGCAGGATTCCAGTACGAGTTGAACGACGTTCCCAACGATGGCTATCTTGACTTCTATCTCTGGCCAAAGTATTCACCACATGGCTATGTGTGGATGATTCCAAAGGAGGGTGAACGAGCGAATGTTGGATTGGTTACGACCGATAAGAAAGGAGCTATTCGCTATCTCGATTCGTTCATTGAGGATACATATCTTGCTGGAAAGCCAGCCGTTAATCCGCCTTGGCGAAAGGATGGGATGAAGATCAAACCGTTTGGGGGGACCATTCCTATTTCCGGCCCTCGTAGCAAAACGGTCGATGATGGTCTTATTCTCATAGGAGATGCTGCAGGTTTTACTTCACCGTTGTTCGAAGGAGGTTCACATCTTGCCTTGTGGTCTGGCCGCGAAGCCGCACATGTTCTTTCAAAGGCCATGAAGAAAGGCGACTTGTCGGCTAAAGCATTGGCACCTTACGAGCAAGCTTGGAAATCGACCTTTCCCCCGTATCATAAGATTCTGAAAGGCAAGGATGCATTGTACAATCTCTCTGATGAAGAAATGACTGCTATGGCTAAGTGTTTGCCTGAAGAACTCGGAAACATGAGTCCATTGACCAAACTTGGCATTGGTTTGAAGATCATGGTTCGTAAACCAACACTTCTGTTCAAGCGCGTCATTTCAGTGCTTCTGTCATTTGGATACAGCCGTGCGAAACACTTCGGCTGGTGATGGGCTCACGCAAAGCAATAACAAGTATGCGCCCTTAGTAACAGCATGTGGGGGTGGACACTTGTTCTGGCCATCCTTGCTTGCATCGTCATGATGCTTTGGCCAAAGTGGCGGGTTGAGCGACCTCTTGCCTCGTTTTTTCTTCACTTGACCGTTGCAGTTCCATTTGTTGCGCTCGCATCAAGATTCATTGCCAACGATACATCCATCCTTCACGTTGCAATGAACGGAGGCGAAGACCTTCCGCTCAAGTATCGATTTGCTGCAACGTGGGCTGCTCGAGAAGGACCACTGCTCATGTGGGCTGCTTGGATGGGATTGGTTGCATGGTGGTTTGGCCGCCCTCTGGCATCCGAATTGGACAACACGCATCAACTTCGATTGAGACTTATGCATGGATTCACGTTGCTTTTGCTCTTGATTTCAATGACATTGGATCCATTCGCAGAAAATCCACTCGGACTGAAAGGATCTGGCTTGAATGAGTTGTTGCAAACGGATTTGATGGTGATCCATCCACCGCTTGTCTTCCTTGCGTATTCATTGTGTATTGGCCTTGCAGCAACGAGTTTAGCCATACTTCAGTATGGTGACGATGTTGAAATCGACAAGCGTATGCTGCATCAGACTCGCCCAGGCCTTCTCATTGCCACGCTCGGAATAGGGCTAGGTGGATTATGGGCATACATGGTTCTCGATTGGGGTGGCTACTGGGCATGGGATCCTGTCGAAACAGGCTCCTTCCTGCCATGGCTCGCACTTGTTCTCATGGGCCATCTTCGAACGCGACCTGGTAATACATCGACCCTGATGTGGACAGGACTTGGACTTGCGGCT
>JASLVI010000174.1 GCA_030741455.1 Candidatus Poseidoniaceae archaeon
CAATCAGAAGTTGCTTGACAGTGCTGTCATCACATGGGGTGCTATTGATGCAAACGGCGACTTGACGTTTGAAGTGACATTCGATCTTGATGAGGAAATTCCTCTCAACAACTACAACATCCAATTGAATGTTGTAACACTTGACGGTGGAATTGCTCATGCAGCCTCTGTTGCCTTTGTCACTGAATCCTCTACACTTGATGGAACTGCAACAGCTGCCGACGGTACATCCGTATCCTCTGGAAACACAGGAGATCATGATGGTACGGACACTTCGGCGCAAAACATCGTCGAAGAGAGCGTAGATGGTGACGGGGGCGGTGATGATTCAAACGATGATTCAGATGCAAAATCATCCAACACAATGGTTCTTGTTGGTTCATCGCTTGGAATTCTCGCAGTTATTGCTGCTGTTGGATTCTTTGTTATGCGTGCACGAAATGCTGATGGAGGAGTTAAGGACTTCAGTCAAGAACTCTGGAATGAGCAACCTGTAATGGATCAACCTGTTGGTATGCAACAAACAATGCAACCAGTTCAGCCACAGCCTGTACAACAACAACCTGTTGTTGCTCAACAAGCAGTCGTACCAGAAGTTGCACCTGCACCACCACAAGCAATGGCAACGGCGCCACCACCTCCTGCACAACCTGACCGAGTTGCAGACTATACTGGACTCCCCCCCGGAGGGCAGTACGATCAATCGACTGGGCAAACAATTTACACGGGACCTGATAACAGTCGATGGCAGATGATGCCGGATGGTAGTTTCAACCGTCTAGGATGAACAAAGAAAGCGTTGCATAGAACAATGTTTCTACAACAGCCTTGAAGAACAAGGCCTGTTCCAAAAGGACAGGGGGGTTCGTATGGCGACGATTAAAGAGCAAATCGAAATGATTCGTGCTGAGATCGATAAGACGCAAAAGAACAAGGCTACGAATGCCCATATTGGAAAGTTGAAAGCAAAGATTGCTCAACTGAAACTCAAGGAAGAAAAGGCTGCTGCACATTCGAAAGCGAGTGGTGGTGGCAAAGGATTCGAGGTCAAGAAATCGGGTGACGCGACCGTTTCACTGGTCGGTTTTCCTTCAGTAGGTAAATCAACACTCATCTCCAAAGTAACTGATGCTCATTCCGAAGCAGCAGGATATGCGTTTACAACCCTGACGTGTATTCCCGGCGTCATGGAGCATCGAGGTGCAAAGATCCAGATTCTTGACTTGCCAGGTTTGATCAAAGGGGCTGCTGAAGGAAAGGGTCGAGGAAGAGAAATTCTCAACGTCATCCGCTCCTCTGACATGGTGTTGTACATCGTTGACCCGTTTCAGGACGGTCACTTCAATGTCCTTCATCGAGAATTACACAATTCAGGACTTCGACTCAATCAACAAAAGCCTCCTGTCTTCATCAAGCGTGTTGACAAAGGTGGTATTGATGTTCGAACAACTGTGGAACAAACCCATCTCTCACCGGAAGAAATGGGTGAGATCATACGTTCATTCGGATACACATCGGCCATTGTCACACTCCGCCAAGATACAACAGCTGAGCAAATTGTTGATTGTTTAGCAGGAAACATCGTGTATGAAAAAGCCGTCATTGCCATCAACAAAATCGATATCGCTACACCTGAAGATATTGCAAGAGCAAGGTCTGCTCTTCCAACGGATTGGCCAATCATGGAGATTTCTGCGTTCAAGGACATTGGTCTTACTGAACTCAAGGACTTCATTTACGACAACCTTGGATTCATGCGAATCTTCCTCAAACCTCAAGGCCAAGAAGCTGATTTGGAAGAACCACTGATTGTCAAAGATGATTCAACCGTTGAAACAATCTGCAACAAATTGCATCGTGATTTTGTTCGAAAATTCCGCTTTGCTCGAATTAAAGGCCCTTCGGCTAAATTTGATTGGCAGCGTGTTGGACTCGACCACCAACTCAAGGATGGCGACCTTCTGACCATCGTGGTGAAACGATGAAACATTTGTGGGGCTATCACAAAGATGTGCTGGCCATAGGCTTGGGTCTCTTTTTCACCTATGTTGGGATTCTTCATTTTACAGATGTGGAATGGTTTACGCCAATCGTCCCAGAAAGTCTCCCATTCAGTGCTGAATTTTGGGTTATCATCAGTGGAATTCCAGAGGTAATGTGTGGCCTTGGACTTCTCATTCCACGCACTCGAGTTCTTGCCGGAAAAGCAACCGTCGCCCTTCTCATCGTTCTATACTGGGCCAATCTCAACATGTGGATCAATGATATTCCGTTGGATGGAAACACGTTCCCGCTGTGGGCACACGTCTTGCGAGGGTTCGCTCAACTCGGCATGATCGCCATAGCCGCATACTTAGCAGAATGGATTCCAATGAATTCTGAATCAAGCGATTAGACCCATTTGTCATCACCATC
>JASLVI010000175.1 GCA_030741455.1 Candidatus Poseidoniaceae archaeon
GAGCTGCTCCTGGTGGCTCTGGTGGTGTCAAAGCGATTGGAAACTATGCCCCAGGTATGATGCCGAGCAAGATGGCCAAGTCAAAAGGCTATGCTGAAGTCATCTACCTTGATGCTCGAACCAGTACCTACATCGAAGAAGTCGGTGCTGCGAATTTCTTCTGTATCAAGGACGAAGTTCTCTACACGCCTGAATTGACAGGGACAATCCTTCCTGGAATCACTCGGGATTCCATCATCGCTTTGGCTCGCCACATGGGCTACGAGGTTGTTGAAGAGAAAGTCAGTGCTGAATTTGCTATGTCGGCTGACGAAGCCTTCTGCTGTGGAACGGCTGCCGTCATCTCTCCTATTGGCAGCATTACGCACGGCGATACCAAGATCACCTATGGTGACGGAACACCTGGCGCGATTACAACAACATTGTATGACAAACTCACTGGTATTCAGAACGAAACCGAAGAAGACATCTTCGGATGGTTGCACGAAGTTCCACTGTGATCACGAACCTTTCTTGGCTCCAGTTTCAACGTGCCATACGAAGTAGGTCTTGTCATCAAGGATTAACTCGCTCTTGTAGACCATTCCATATTGGCTCGGTTCAAGCGTACCATCAAAGGTGAATTGAAGCATCAGTAGACCATCGCTGGTGGATTTGATAACACCTGTTCCATCTTGAACGCCACCCAATTGGGTCAAGCCAAAGCGCTTCTTGTTGACCTCAACATTGGTTTCTGAGAAACTGATTTCATAGTCAGGAGACATTTCAGCACAGCGAATTCGCTCGACAGTCTTGCCCTTTGTACTGTATGGGATCTTAACCGCCTTGAGGACGAAAGGATCTCTCATCGTACCCGAACCGCTCTGGATTGCAGGTGTTCCTGAAACGTGTTCTGCCTGTACGCCAACACGTTCCTTACGTCGCGTCAAAATCATTGGAACGACGAGAATGAATGCGAATAACAAGAAAATAATCGGGAAGCAGATTGGTTTGAATGGATTCTTGTCCTTTTCAGGTGGTTCTTCGTAGAAGCGATAATCGTAACACGTTCCATCCGACTCAATCTTTGGAACCGATGTACGGTTGTATGGATCGCCACCACATTCCAATTCGAACGAATCGTTGAAGCCATCACCATCATCGTCCAAGTCAACCTCAAGCAGACCAAGCCGTGTGTTGTTGTTCGGTAGACCATCCATGTCGTAATCTTCCTCAATCGAGAGATTGAACGTGGTCGAGATTTGTGTTCCAATCAACAAGTTGGTTGCAGTAACCGTGTACTCTGTCATATTGGAAGGTACGAGTGGAACACCGTAGATTGTACCGTTACCGCTTGAAGTTCGAGCAATCGTATCGCCACCAAAGAACAAGCCGTATGGTAGGGCAGGTGAAATCTCCCAAATGTCGACGGTCATACCCGTAACAATTGGTTGAAGCGTGACGTTACGTTGTCCTTGTAGCAACTCAAAGTCGCCCGTTCCATAGATTACAGACAAGACATCGTTGAAGTCGCAAATACCATCACCATCACTGTCGAGAGGTGTATCGAATTCATCCTTCGGATCGGTTGATCCACAGTCTGCTTCCTGTAGATCGGTCCAGTTGTCGTCATCATCGTCCAAGTCTTCGATTAAGCCAGTCGTTGATTCGCCCCACAATTCATCTGGCATGCCATCGCCATCGGTATCAAGATAGGCTGCTGCATCGTTCGGGAAGGCATCTGGACCTGCTTCACAGTAATCCTCTGGGAGTGCTGGTGCACTTGGTCCATCGCAGATACCATCGCCATCGGTATCCGCATTCCATGAGTCCGTTCCTGTATCGTTGGCATCGACGTATGTGCTTGTGTTCGTCTCAACGCTGTTGTTGAGACCATCACCGTCGACGTCATCATCGATTGGATTACAAATGAGGTCACCATCGAAATCGGCTGGAATATCCGAATCATCCAATGGGTTGGAGAGACAATCGCCCTCAAGCAAATCGGCGAAGCTATCGTCATCATCGTCGAGATCTTCAATCAAACCACGACGAGGGTCAGCATCGCCTGGCAATTCATTCGGTAGACCATCAAGATCCGTATCCTCTAAAACGCCAATCTGGACAACGAATGCATCGTTAAACAGACTGCTGTTGGCATAAATGGTGAAGTTGGTCAAGTCCATCAATTCGGTTGGGGTTCCCCAAATCGTACCGTTGTCAGCACCAAAGAAGAGGCCTTCAGGCAAGCCAGGTTCAATTTCAAAGGTTGAACCGCTGATGATCAGTTCTGGCTCAAGAGCAACCATTTCGGAGTTGTTCAAGAGATACAACGGTCCGAGCGACATGTTGTAGAACAAATCCTCAATTGTGATGTTCGCAAAGACGGTGATTGAACCAACATCGTTGGATGCTGTAATGGCGTACATGGTTC
>JASLVI010000176.1 GCA_030741455.1 Candidatus Poseidoniaceae archaeon
ACATTGGTTCTGTATTCCGATTCTTCATGGCTTCCACCAATCCAATATTGCCAGATGAATCGTAATGGAATCGCTGTTAGAACAGGCACCGCTAAAATACCAAGCGCCCAGATAAGTGCTTGAATATCAATCTCAGTCGCCATTGCCTCACTGTATCCTCCGAGATTTATCCTTCCTATCAATCCATTGCGGAATTTCAAATCTATCCCAATGTTCTAACACCGTATTGATTACCTTGGAACATGATGAGGGTCGCAGTGACCGATGGTATGGCCAAAGAAGCTGTAAAAAAGCTTGAAAACGCTGGATGTGAAGTCGTTCAAGAGTTCATCGAACATCAGGATTTAATCAACGGAGCACTTTCAGAATTTGATGCTGTTATTGTGCGTAGTGCAACAACAATTTCTGAAGAAATGATGCAAGCGAGTCTACCTCGACTGAAAGTGATCGCTCGCGCAGGTGTCGGTGTTGACAACATCGATCTCGACGCAGCGTCTCGATTGGCTTTGCCCGTAGTGAATGCTCCACGAGCAAGTACACAAAGCGTTGTTGAATTGACCATTGCTCATTTGTTGGGGTCTCTTCGATTTATTCCTCGTGCAGATCGCTCTCTTCGCTCAGGTGAATGGGCCAAAAAGGAACTAAAGGGGACAGAATTGTTTGGTAAACGCTTGGGACTAATTGGATTTGGTCGAATTGCACAAGGTGTTGCAAACGTCGCCCAAGCATTCGGTATGGACGTCCATTCTTACGACCCCTATCTTCCATTAAGCGTCGCAAAGAAAGCGGGCGTGACCATGCATAAGAACGTCGATAACTTGTTCAAGACGTGTACCCACATCTCCGTCCATTGCAATCTTACAGATGAAACCCATCATCTCATCAATCAAAAGCGAATCAGCATGATGCCTGGTGTTGATCCATTCAATCTCAAGTGCGGGAATCATATCGTCAACTGTGCCCGAGGAGGGATTGTTGACGAAGATGCCGCTCTTGAAGCCCTTAACAGCGGTCAATTGACGTCCTTAGCGCTCGATGTTTTCGAACATGAACCAGTCGATCCATCCTCTCTCCTCCTCCAACACACCAATTTTCACGGAACGCCTCACATCGGAGCAGCAACCATCGAAGCACAACGTCGTGTAGGATTGGATATTGCCGAAGCAGTCCTTACTGTTCTCAAGGGTGGTATCGCGGAAACCACAGTCAATCGTGATGTAATCTCCTGAGCAATGAAAAGGGAGGATGAATTTCAAACACTGTCGCCAAGTGTATCTATTTGTGGCCAAGCAACGAATCATCATCCATTGCGATCTCGATGCTTTTTTTGCATCTGTCGAGATCCTCCATCATGGGTTTCCTGAGGATGAACCGTTGATTATTGGTTCAGATCCAATGCAAGGACGTGGCCGTGGAATTGTCTCAACATGCAATTATGCAGCACGTGAATATGGTGTGCGTTCTGCAATGCCAATTTCAGAGGCATGGCGGCGCTGTCCAGGCCACCCATTTGGGCCAGCACGTTTCATTCGAGGAACACGTTCGTTGTATTCGATGGCGTCTCGACGCGTCATGAAGGTTCTTCGAAACGATTCCGATGTATTTGAACAAGCAAGTATTGATGAGGCGTACATGGATGTTACAGAGAAGGTAGGTGGAGACTGGGATGAAGCTATGGCGCTTGCACGACGTTTGCAACGTACGATTCATACGAAGGTAGGATTGACAGCATCGTTTGGCATTGGTTCGACACGAATCGTTGCTAAAATGTCATCAGAGATCAACAAACCAAATGGAATTCATCGAGTTTTACCGGATGAAATACAGGCGTTCTTTGAGTCAAGATCGGTTCGTGAAGTGCCCGGAATTGGCCCTAAAACGGCGAATGTCCTTGCTGAATGGGGTATTACATCAATGGATGAAGCGGTCGAATTGGGCGAACTTGCTCTTGCAAGAATGACTTCTCGTCGCTTCGCTTCATGGATTCTACGGGTTGTTGAGGGCTCCACTTCTGATGAAGTGAGCCCATTACGCTCACGAAGGTCTGTTGGGAAAGAGCGAACGTTTTCAGTTGATCAAAGTGATCATGAACACGTTCTTGAAGTCCTTGAACAACTAACAATTGGTGTTCTCAAAAAGGCACAATTGGAAGGTATTGCCGGACGATTAGCAGAAGTTAAAATCCGTTATACCGGATTTGAGACACATACGCATGGGCGATCAATACCTGTAGCAATGGATGATACTGAGGTGTTCCTACGTCAAGTACGTCGTTTGTTTGCTGAAAATGTTCATCAAGACGAAAAGATACGCCTCATCGGATTTCGCTTAGGTCAACTTGAAGTATTGGATTCCAAGCAAACAACACTCGTTTTTGATGAATCAGAGTA
>JASLVI010000177.1:0-1625 GCA_030741455.1 Candidatus Poseidoniaceae archaeon
CTATTGACACATCATCGCTCTTTGTTCTGCCTTGGCATTTTCGTATCCATGGCGCGCTGGGCAGAGGAATCGAACGTTGCAATTCACAAGAACGGTAGGAGTCTGCCAATGGAACCAGACTCAAATCGTTGTTCTTTCCGACTTGAGCAAAAATGGATTCCATTTGTTCAATGTCCTGTTTCATGAGCATGATTGCTTGAGTTTCCTTCAACCCTCTTCAAGGATTCTCTAAAGAACGCCAATGGATAGAAGTGTAAAGATGCCATTCAATGTCGCCCACAGGCTGATTGGAAGGAGCACCAGGCCCATGAATCGAGCAAAGGTATCTGCTCCGACCCGTCCAAAGATGTTTGAGAATGGGCCGCCCCAGGACGCAATGAACCTCAAGACAAGGACTACAAGACCAGCTGCCAAGATATTGCCAATAACGAGGAGTACAGCAAAGAAGATGCCCATGCCACCGTTTAATGCGGCAGCTCCAACGCCTTGTGCGACCAATCCTGGATCGAACATCCATGATAACCATCCGATGAAGACGCCAAGGAATACATCTCGTTGCATGTCTTCTTTTGGACGCCATGCTTGGAAGGATGCTGGTGTGAGGCCATGGATGAGTGATCCAACAAGGTTCGCCTCAATTGGTGCACCTTTTCGAAATGTCGTTGTGCACATAAAGACAAACCACAGGAACATCAACACCGATACGACGTAGGAGATGGACGTACTCAGTGGCAAAAGGCTGAGAAGTAAAGCCGGAAGATGAATCAACAATGTACCAATGCCGCCCGCAAGAACAATGCTTGCCCAAAGCGCACCTGGTGGCAAGGGTTCTTCGGGTTTCGTCCAACCTTGACGTGGTAAAGCGAGGAAAATAAGGAACAAACCTGCAGGGAAGAGAACAGAGAAGTATGTGCCAAGACTTGTTGGCCCACCTCCGTTAATGGCTTCGATTGCATCGTTCATGGTCTTTGCACCACCCGTTGGAGATTCGCTCCAGGTAACATGCATGCTGCTATCGACAAGGATCAACGAATCAGCGTTACCTGTTGGAGCGGTTGATACAAATTCTTGATTGTAATCGAGAACGATTGGCCAACTGTTGTTGATGGAAGAGCGATAAGCATCAACATCGCTCATCATTGATTCCTCTCCAATCACGATCTGAACAACAGCGACATCATCGCGCTGCCCAAGCAACAATTCCAGTTCATTGGCTTGATCTTGAGCAGATTCCGAACCTGGAGAAATCGCTCCGATAGCAAGAATATTTGCATCACCCATTAGTTCAGACAAGGTGGTAAATTCGGCACCGCTCGACTTCAATTCGGCATCGATTAAGAGCGCGTTATCATTCAGTTGGGCTTCGGTATCGAGATTGGACTGTGAAAATCCAACTGGCAACATCAAGAGCATCATGATCAACAGAGCGATAAGAATTGGAAGTGGCATTGGCGGTTCTGCGTTGAAACCTTTGTATGCAAAACCAATGAAGCAGGCAATCGTTGACAAACTCAACCATAATCCTGCACTAGCGAAACCATCGGATTCGCTTGCAACCTCAAAGCGAATAATTCCGAATGCGTGACATTCAGAGTTGAGATTTCCACTTGTCGTTTTAACGCAGA
>JASLVI010000177.1:1635-2374 GCA_030741455.1 Candidatus Poseidoniaceae archaeon
GCTTGCAACCTCAAAGCGAATAATTCCGAATGCGTGACATTCAGAGTTGAGATTTCCACTTGTCGTTTTAACGCAGATTTCAAGATTCGATATGCCTTTTTGAAGTACCTCTTTCCCAGTCCAAATCCAAGCCGTTTGATTGTCCCCGAGGCTTCGTTCCATACGGATTCTTCCGATTGAACTTTCCATGACCATATCACGGTCACGATTGGTTTTCTCATCGTCATCTAAAGGTCCACGCAAGACCCAAGAAACAGCTGGGTCTCCATTCCCGTCAATGAGAACGTCATCTGTTCCCCATGGGAGAATTGGAAGGAATTCAATATGGGCTCTACGTGAGGAGTCAACTCGTATGCTTGCACTTGGCTCATACACCTTACCGGTCATGATGATTCCTCCTGCGTTGGTTTCGAAGCCTCCCCATTGAATTCGAGCACGGCTGTTTTCGCACAGATGTTCAACACTAAGAGAAATTGTGAACGTGTCGCCAGCTGACAAATCGATGTCCATCATCTCGATTTTTCCTGAAAAATTCACAGGTGCGTTTGAGGTGATCGAGTCAATGGTCTCGGTTACTGAATCCTCATACACTTGCGTGCCAGAGATGCTAACTGACATGACTAATGTTGTTGTATCATCCCCAAATGTTGGAGGGATTGTGGCTGCTTGTGTGCACTGCGTTGCACTGATAGCCCCAACTTGCTGGACAAGATATGCACTGAAATATGCAGACATGTTG
>JASLVI010000178.1 GCA_030741455.1 Candidatus Poseidoniaceae archaeon
GAACAAGAAGGAAAGTTGTCTCGAAAACTCGCAGAAGAAATTCTTGAACAAAACATCGTACGTTGCGATACATTGCAAGAGAATTGGCCTTGGGAAGAGGCTCCTCGACTCATCATCTCAAACCCACCTTGGTTGAGGATTAAAGATCGTTTCCGAGGAATGGAAGATGGTTCTCAGCGACGCAAGGATTTGAGCGAGAAACTTCGTAGTCTTACCAACGAAGATGGCCCTCGCTTCTCAACTATGCGCGGTAACGTGAATCTGTATCGCCTGTTCATCGAGCGAGGTATGCAGGTTCTTTCCGGAGAAGGAAAGATGCGTATTGTCGCCCCTGATAGCCTCCTACGAGAACAATCTTCACATCCATTGCGAAAATTGCTTGTAGAGAAGCATTCATGGAACGAAGTTTGGGCGATTGAGGAGGCCAATCTCTTGTTCCCTGGCATGACGCAAGGTGTTGCAATCCTTGGGATTTCATCGACTCCAAACGGTACTGAATCATTGAACATCATCGGCCCAGTCACGCGCTCGGACTTACGACGTGTCGGGAATGGCCTCTCGTCACGTGTTCCTTCCTTTACACTCAATCAGACGCAATGGGTTCAATGGGCACGAAATACCTGGGCTGTTCCCCGTCTGCCTCGTGATCAAATCGAACGAAAGAACATTCTCAAGATTCTTGATAGTATGTCCCGATTGCCTCGATTGGGTGATCGCGATCACTGGCTCGCAACGCAAGATCAAACGGTCAAAGTTCGCGTTGGAGAAATCGATCAAACAGCTCATTCCAGCAATATTTCAAGCTGGGACAAAACAAAATCTTCACGCCCGTTCATCCGTGGCGTCCACTTCACTGAAGATGAGACTGGAAGCGTTTACATTCGCCATCCAGCGTTCCGAAAGGACATTCCTTCTCGGGCGAACGAACGCCAGTTGGCCATGTGGTCTGGTAAGACTGACGTTCAATCGTATGGGCCCCGTCTTGCTTGTCAAGCCATCGTCAATGCACACCAAGAGCGTCGTCTTCGATGGGCAGTTATTCCAAAGGGTTGCATCCTCGGCAATAGCGTCAACCACATCGAAATGAACAATGTAATTCTCACCCGACTTACCGCTGCAAAGGGCAATCTACAGAAGGCATTAGAATGGATGTGCGAACAACTCAATCAGCGAAATCTCGACGATTGGGCTAAAGCGTGGTCAGCGAACAACAACGTCAACAATTACGAACTCGAAATGCTACCACTTCAACTCGGAATTGAGAACGAACTTGAAGAGGTCGTGAACTGATTCAAGATGGGCCTTTTCTGGTGCATTGAATACGATATTTTATATCCAAACCCTTAACAGTATAGAATTGTATTTGTCAGTTGGAGGATTATAGGAATGGGGATTCATCCAAAAATTGGCATAACGGGCCTTCCGCGTAGTGGAAAATCCGCAGTTATGGAAAAGGTTCTCTCAATGCTCAAGGAAGAGCGAGGGCGAGAATTAACTGCGCGTAATCAAAGCGATACTGAGATCATTGGCGGTATTTGCACAGAACCAATTCTTGAGGGCGGGGAACGCCTTGGGTACAAAATACGCGATATTGTCACAGGGGATGAAGGCGAAATTGCACACAAGAGTATCGACTCACGACTACGTGTTCTCGGTTATGGCCTCAATACGGCAGAGCTTGAACGTGTAGCTCTACCAGCGATTCAGCATGCAATCGACAATTGTGAGGTTATCGTCATCGATGAGATCGGTAAATTCGCTGTTGAATCCGAAGCGTTCGTCAACGCAGTTCGAACCGCTCTTGAAGTGGATAAACCAACCTTGTTGACCCTCCACAAGAAGAGTCGGCATCCACTTTTGCAAGATATTCGTCGACGAGATGATGGACGTATATTGGAGGTTACACCGGTCAATCGTGCGCTCCTTCCATACAAGATTCACAAATTGATGCGAGAAACCTACTGATAACGGTGGGTTGATACCGAACGTCATGTACGATGCGTTCAATGACTCCTGCAGATCGAGCGAGGAAGATTCTAATTGGGACTGGAATGTGTCTCATCTTCGTCTTTGCTGTTGGGTTGAATTCAGGCCGATACTCGACCGACGTTCATGCCGGATGGATATTTCCCCTTCTCGGTGCTATACTGATTGGCATTGGAATGGTGCCTGGGAGTTTGGGCCAACAATTTCCTGATGAGTCCGATGATGAAATGACGCATCGTGTGCAAGGTGATGTGGAGCAAACCGAACGTGACAAGAACGTTGGGCAGGCTTG
Organism: Candidatus Poseidoniaceae archaeon; assembly: GCA_030741455.1. Classification (GTDB taxonomy): domain Archaea; phylum Thermoplasmatota; class Poseidoniia; order Poseidoniales; family Poseidoniaceae; genus MGIIa-L2. The sequence continues at coordinate 2,279 of JASLVI010000178.1, forward strand.
G
>JASLVI010000179.1 GCA_030741455.1 Candidatus Poseidoniaceae archaeon
ACATGCAACGACAAGGATTCTGTGGAGAAGATGACCCGTTCAATCCTCATTATCTCGAAGATCTCATCACAGCACTTGGCGGCACACCAGTCGCCTATGATGCCCGATGTCAAAGCGTTGGTTCTCCGAGCCTTCTCACCAATGAGAAGACAGCACTACGCATGACTGCCTCGGTTCTTTCAGAAGCGAAAGAAAACGGTGCTCAACTCGTTGTAAGTGCATGCACCATCTCCCATGCAAACCTCGATTCCTATCAAGTCAAGGCAGGGAAAGTAACAGGTAAGGACACATCCGTCCCTGTCATCCATCTTGCAGAATTGGTCGCATTTGCACTAGGTCACTTCCCTGACCGTCTTGCTCAACTACGAACTCGAGCAATGATCATTGGCGGTTGATGTCTCGACCATCAAGGACTGGATCCCACGGGTCGCTTGAATTTTCTTCAAATTCGAAGAGACTTTTCTGTGCTCGAGGTCGTGTATGCAATGTTGGTGTTTGCTTAGGTGAGGGTGCCTCGATATTTTCCTCTCCTTGAGTTTTCTTCTCATCAGGTTTCTCTTCTATAGATTTCAACCGTTGGCGTTCATGCTGCAAAAATTCCAACGCACCTTGCGACACATCGTCGTCGACGATGGTAAAATCAAGCAAGTTTCCTTCTTTGCGCATTTCATATGCTTCAACAGGTAGGTCCAATCGCATTCTTGCGAGAACACTATGCATCCGTTTCTCGCGATTTCTTGAAGCATGAAAGACGTGAACATCGCGTGTATCATTAGCGACCAGAACATGAACTGAACCCGAACGTTGGCGAGCAGTACGTCCTCTTCGTTGAATCGCACGAATTGCACTCGGGACTGGTTCATAGAACAAAACCATCGATGCAGAAGGTACATCCAAACCTTCCTCTCCAACTGAAGTAGCAACGAGAACATTCATCTCTCCATTTCGGAAACGCTCGAGTTGCTCGAGTTGCTGCTTTTGCGTCATCCCCTCTCGTTTTCCTCGCTTGCTTTGACCAATGAATCGATCGACTTGTGCGATTGGAATTTGATTCAAGTCTTCAACAAGATGATCAACAGTATCACGATATTCACTGAAAATGAGGATGCGTTCATCTGGATGCTTTTCGAGATGCTCCTCCACAAGTTGGCGTACAATTCCTGACTTTGGATGGCATTCGTTCATGTCTTTCACGGATTGACGGAAATTATGAATCACTTGCTTCTTGAGAAAGCGACTGGTTGAACGTTCACCTTCTCTTCGTTGTTCATCAGCTCGCTCAAGGTAGGAACGTGCTGAACGAACACCTTGTGTCTTCAACAGGTCAAGGAGCATATGCATTCGCCGTACATCGGAAATTCGTCGAGCTGCATCATAACCTCGTGGATCCTTACGAGCGATGGCAACACTTGCCCTTTGAGCCGCTTCCTCGATCAAACCAGCGGTTAGATGCTCCGTTGGAGCAAGAAATCCTTGGCGCTTCAACACATCTGTTTCTTCGAATTGATGTGCTTCAAGCGGCTCCAATAAAGCAAGCGTCTTGGCATCAAGCATGACGCGAATGGTTGCAATGTTCATGTCAACAGCGTATGGCTTGAGCAAATCATCCTCTCGTTTTGCAACAAATATCCGTTTTACATTCAAACGATTCCATAATTGATCAATCGCTTTTTGTGTCGAACCTGGACTCGCTGTAGCAGCCACCAGCCAGGGTGTGGATGCTTGCGATCGATACCGATCGGCAACTTGTGCCGTCGCATGGTTCCCTTTTGCATGATGAGCCTCATCAATGATCAACAAACCAACATTGCTGAGATTGATCAATCCAGAATCCACGTCATTGCGTATGACTTGTGGCGTAGCGATAATGATGACGCCTTCCTCCCAAATCTTTCCTCGCTTGACGGGACGATCGCTCCCCGTATAGGTGCGCACTTGCGCTTCATCGATCTTAATCCGTTCAAGGATCATTCGTCGCTGTTGTTCGACCAACCCAACCGTCGGCGCAGTGATGACAATTTTTTCAATACCGTCGCCAAGTGCATCGGCAATGCAGTTCCATTGAACAGCTGTTTTCCCAAAACCAGTCGGCATGACAAGGAGCGTCGAACATCGGATACAGGCTTGCGTTGCTTCGATTTGGTAGCCTCTTGCCTCGATGCCATCCCGCAAAAATGGATGGTTTAAGACAGGCATGTTTGAAGGAAAAAGTCGAGGGTTCAAAAGGATGATGTGCAAGGCCTGAAACGAGCCGACGTCGTTGGATTTGTGGCTCCT
>JASLVI010000017.1 GCA_030741455.1 Candidatus Poseidoniaceae archaeon
GGTGAACCAGATGGAACCGATCTGTGTACATGGGAGGATCTTGGGTTGAAGATGACCCTAACTGGCCCAGTTCCAATTACCAACTCTGTCACAGAATTTTCATTCCGCTTGTTCTGGGAAATTTTCCCACTTGCGGTTGTTCTCGTTGCAATTGGTCTGTTTGTTTTCCACTCGGATTTGTTGCAGGCAGGAATTTCAGGTATTCGTCCGATTCAGGGGATGAAAGTCGTTATTATTGCAGGTCTACCTACCTTGTGTGCAGTATTTTGGACACTTGGAATCATCGGAGCCACCAACTATGAAGTAACGATGACGGTAATTATCGTGGGGCCGATTCTTCTTGCGCTCGGTGTTTCGTATGGGTTGCATATTACCAATCGCTATGCAGAGGAAGAAGGAAGCCGGACCCAGAAAATGCAGGCATCGATGAAATCGACGGGTCGTGCCGTTTTCTTATCCGCAGTCACAACCGTCATCGGATTTATTTCGCTGATATTTACGCCAATGGCACCGATTCAAACAGTTGGTATTGCACTCTCTGGAGGAATCGTCATCGTGTATATCCTTACCATGTTCATGGTACCAAACCTGACGTTGATTCTTGATTTACGTAAACCAAAACATCCTCCACTCAAGGTGTTCGATGCAGCAGTTGATATTCCAGTAAAACGAAATTCTGTTGTTATTGGATTCTTCCTCGTACTCGTTCTGGTTTCTGCTACTGTGGGACAAGCCAATGTTGAGGAGAATATTGACTTACTTGGAATGGCACCTGAAGGTGAACAGCCAGTTATCAAAATGAAACAATACAGTCAAGAATTCAATGCAGGTCAGATTGGAATGGTTTTGGTGCATGCGAATGTGACTGGTGACGTTACTGACAATAATCCTTACAACGATGATCCTGCGGGTAATCTTGCAGAAATTGAGCAACTTGAACGTGACCTCAACGCAGTCGAAGATGCCTCTGCTGTATCGGTTGTTTTCCTGATGAAAGCAACGGGTATCGCACCAACAATTTCTGGTGAACCCGTACTCGACCAAGTCAAAGAATTACCACTTTATGACACCCTTCCAGAAGAATTCCGTGACATCCTTGAGGCAGGACTTGGACAATCAGCAGGTCAAGGTTTCACATTCTGGGATTTACTTACAACTCCTGAACAATTTGGCCTTCCTGGTACGACGCAAAGTCAAATCTTCCTACTCGATGTATTCTATTCCTCTTTGACGAAGGAGATGCGTGAAATTTTCATTAATTCAGAATACGACCGTTCGTTGATTTACATTGATATGCCCTTCATTCCGGTTGCAGACACTGCTGTTGCGGTCGATCAGATCAATGAACTCTCCGAGCGACCAATGGGTGCTCACCAAGAGCGTGCAGAAAAACTCACAGGTGTGGCAGCTACTGCAATTGAAGTCAACAAATTGATTGTTGATTCCCAATGGACTTCACTTGGATTCGCAATTATTCTCACCATCATGGTGTTGGCAGTTGTGTTTCGAGATATACGATATTCCTTACTTACAACATCACCTGTTATTGCAACAGTAGCGTTGCAATGGCTTGTCATGTGGCAAATGGATGTCCCTCTGTCATTGGTTACTGTCATGATCGGTTCCATCCTCGTTGGTGTTGGAGTAGATTTCTCAATTCACATTGCTAACCGTATACGCGAATTGGGTGGCGGTATTGAAGCGATACGATCTGCTGCAGTTGGAACGGGTATGTCGTTGTTTGAGGCTGCTGTTGTAACTTCATTGGGTATGTTTACTGCCTATCAGATTCCGATACCTGAAATTAAACCGTTCGTCACGGTTATTTTGATTCTGTTATGGGTGGCTGCAGCGAGTGCGTTGCTACTGCTTCCTGCCATTTTCGTTACGCTTGAAAAATTTGGTATTGGGGTTGTTGGTGGCCCATCTGGTATGTCGAAACGTCTTGGACTTAGCAGGATGAAACGGGATGATCCTGATGTTTTGGAAGCGGTACTTGTGGTCGATTCGAAGAACAAAGAAGCGTGGTGAAGCCAAGCAAAGGGATAAGACCTGTATCCCTATCAACAAGCATGGTCAAGTATTGGCTGATGAAGTCAGAACTCGATGTCTACCCATATTCCCAACTTGTTGCGGATGGTGAAACGCATTGGGACGGTGTGCGAAACTATCAAGCAAGAAACATGATGAGGGACGAAATGAAAATTGGTGATCTTATCCTCTTTTATCATTCGAATTGCAAACCACCGCATGTTGCTGGTATTGCAAAAGTCTGCCGAGAAGGTTATGGAGATTTCACTTCATGGGATTCATCTTCGAAATACTTCGATGAAAAATCTACACCAGACAATCCCCGATGGTTTATGGTTGATATTGAACCTGTTTCCGAATTGGAGAATATGGTTGCTCTTGATGCTGTTCGACAAGAAGAGCAACTCGAAGACATGTTGTTGATTCGACGTGGCCAGCGACTTTCAATTCAACCAGTCCAAGAGCATGAATTCCAACATATTTGTGCGATGGGTGGGATAGACTTTTCACAACTCAAGTGATGCTTATGGAACCACTTTCAGCAACTCGTCGTGCCCTTGATATCGAGTATGCGATTCGTGATGTCGTCGTACCTGCTACTGAACTGGAAGCACAAGGACACTCCATTATCAAACTCAATATCGGCGATCCAATCGCATACCCTGGTTTACCAACGCCCCCTCATATGGTCGATGCATTTGCCAAAGCTCTCCATTCTGGTCGGAATGGATATTCTCCATCTTACGGATTGCCTGAATTACGCGCTGCAATTGCTCAGGACGAATCCAACAAAGGATGGTCTGCTAAATCTGATGATGTCTACGTTTGTCATGGAGTTACAGAAGCCCTACAAATTCTCTTTCAAGCAACGTTGGAAGAGGGAGAACAAGTTTTAGCCCCAGGCCCTCATTATCCACCATACATGGCCTATCCACAGATGTATGGGGCTGAAACAATAGAATATCGACTCAATTCGGATGACGGTTGGTCATTGGATTTTGATGATATCGCATCGAAGATGAATGATAAGGTTCGCTTATTTGTCCTCATCAATCCAAACAATCCTACAGGTGCAGTTGTTGGTCGTTCAGATATTGAACGTCTCTTGGAGATTCTCAAACCTTATCAGGATTGTATCATCGTCGCCGATGAAATTTATGATGGTCTTGATTTCTCAAATCGACATGTGAGTGTTGCAAGTTGTTCAAATACACATCCTGTTGTTGTCATGAATGGTGTTTCAAAAGTCTACTATGCACCTGGATGGCGAATAGGCTACATGGCGCTTCACGATCCTCGCAACCAATTACCTTCAGTTCGAGATGGTATTGAACGAATCCTCAGGTCACGATTATGTGCTTCAACACCTGCACAACTCGGCTTCCTTGCAGGTTTGAATGAAGATAGGTCATGGATGAATCGTTATTCCGAAATCGTCAAAGAACGTCGAGATGTGTGTCTTGAACGAATTGCTGGCATTGAGGGTCTTGAAGTCGAACAACCCGATGGAGCATTTTACATGTTTGTGAGATTGACCGATAGCAAGTGGCAAGATAACGACAAGGAATTTGTGCTAAAATTATTGCATGAAGAACACGTCTTACTTGTCCACGGTTCAGGCTTTAGCAAGGACAAGGGGCAAGGACACGTACGTCTCGTATTCTTACCTGATGTTGCAACGTTACATACAGCGTTCGATCGCATCGATTCCTTCCTGAAACGTCATCGTAAAAATTGAAGAATGGCGGCGAAGAATTCATCATGAATCATCGCGAGGAATACATCATGCGGAAAGCGTTCGTAGGGCTTCTTTTCGCTGCAATAGCCTTTATTCCTCAAGCTTCCGCATCATCAATTGCCAAACCAACAGAGTTTGATGCCACCTATCTTTATCCGCTTCTCACCGCACTTTTTATCGCTGGACTGTTGTGGAAATTCTTTGTTCCTCGACAACTTTCAGCCCTCCAAGTTGCTTTTGAGATCGATGATAATTTGTATGAAGTCCATCGCTTAACAAGAACGGTTGACGATGCCAGAGATATCCTACAACAGGGGCGTGTAGCATTTGGTGTTGGCCTCTACATGATGGGTATGCTTGGTGTCCTTCTTCTCATTGCTGAACTTCTCTTTCAACCTGATATCTACTTCGAACCAAATTTGTGGATTATTGGACTCTTTGTTCTCATCCCGATTCTCATTTCTCCTTGGGAAACGTTGAATGCACAACTTGCAGGTAAAGGTGATACCCGAATCGGGGCTACGACAATTGGAACCGGAATTCGACGAATTATCACGCTCGCTGTTTTGGTCTCAGCTACTGTCATTACAATCCTCTATGGCATGAATCAGAACGATGGAAAAGTGACACCTGTTTGGCTTGCTGTGACGATGTTGGTCTTTATGGCTCCAACAATTCTTGCCTATGGGAGAATTATGGGTGCTTCATGGAACATGCTTCTTTTGAATAAGTGGCGAACAGCAAATGGGCGCAGAAATCCAATCGATCCAGACAAACCTTCTTTTGTCAATCGGTTATTTTCACTTCTACTTGTCCTCTTCTTGATAACAATGCCAGTTACTGCGCTCAATGGTATTGTCACTGTATTCCATGTACTCTACAACCAGCCCGATAATGCAGAAGACATTCTCAACTTTGGTGGAATTATTGGGCACTCAATTTACGAACGTATTGATCTGATTTCTGAGTTTTTGTTCCATTGGGAGTTCATCAAATCGATGCCTCAATTCTTGTCCTTTTATCTCTCGTTAAACATCGCAATTGTTGGATTGGCCTTTATTTTTGAACTGACTCGTAACTTGATTTTAGGTGGTCAGACCTTCGGGGGTATGTTTGGAGTAACCTTGGATACTCCTCGTGAGATTCGAACAGAAGAAGATGCACAAGGGCGACAAATAGCATTCGCATTCGCTGGCTTTTCAGGATATACTGTTTTGCTACTCATTCTTGTCTGTTACAAGGAATTCGGTGATTTAATGCCGTTCACTTCGGACCTTGAAAATCGTGGATTTAATGAGGAAATGCGTTTGCTTGCCACATGGATGTTTATTGCCGTCGGCAACGCCGTTTTCTTGTTTACATGGCTACTCTCCGTCGCTCGGTTTTCTCCTTTACGTCAGATTCGTTTCGATTTAGATCCCGAAGAACGCCGAGAAGGTGCCGTTATGCTTGCTGGTGGCGACTGGATGAGGGAATTTATCGATGATTCGGCATTGCAAGAAGACCTCGATGGTTTGATTCGATTTCAAAAGCAATCGATTGAAGGCGATCAATCACTTGTTCGACACGAAAAGGCGCGAGCTAAAATGTGGGAATGTGCTATTCGTGGTTTGTGGCCAAAATCCATTGAGGAAGCGAAGAAGGTTCTCGCACAATCTGGTGGCGATGACGATGAGGCAAGGATGCTCATTGCTACAGGTTACATTGCGACTCGTCGCCTTGATGCTGCTCGTGGAGCATTACGTGGCTTGCAACAACCAGAAGGTTATGATGAGCCAGAACTTTTAGCATTCATCTGCGAATGGATAGATCCATGGCATGGCAGTGTCGACGAGGATGATTTGTGGGATTGGGAGAACAATTCTACCATCGATCACCTCAATGAAAAGATGAGAATGCTTCGATATTGGGCACCTTCTTATTCAAAAGAAGCACCTCAACACAAGGACCGAATTTCCCTGATTTCCGCATTGTCAAATGTTGCAACCTTGAGGTTACAACGAAAGCATGACGAGGCGTTGGAATTAGCCCTTGATACTGTTAAGCAAGACCCACTGGGAGTTAGGCCACGGATTGCAGCATCCTTGTGTTTGCTCGATCGAGGGGATTGGCATCAAGCGCACTCGATTTACAAGGAGTTGCGAGAAAGCGATGTGAATGATCCTCGTGTCAAAGCCCTCTCAGTTATTCTTGGTCATGAAGCCGATGCGCAAGACATTGAAGTTTCATTGGTTTTAGAAAAGAGCAAATCGTTGCGCAGATGGTTGGATGATGCTCCAGTCAATCCAGTTGCTGGTTTGGCTACAAAGGGTGGTATTGATGAAGCGATTAATGCAAATGTAATGATTGTAAGTCATGAAGCAGTTCGCCGAGGCATGACTCCTCGTTATTCAACATCGTTCTTCCATCGTGTTGTTCAGTTCATGCTTTTGCCAATGATTTTCATTGTAATTGGTATCGGACTTGATTCAATATATGGTCCTGCAGAGGGGGCAGTTGCAGCAGTAACGTTGTTTATTCTTCAATTTGGTATACATCGCTTCAATCGTCAACAAAGTAAGCAAATCAAACACCGTGATCAACGTTCGCTAGTTGATTATGCGAAGATGATGAAGCGTTCAAAGGTCAAACCAAGTCGAGAAAATATTCCAGTTGGGACCCATCTCTTGCTTTCTGGAATTCTCGTTACTGTCAACGGTGTCGTCTTGGATATTGGTCTGCCTGGCTGGTTAACGGAGCGATTGCCAAAAGATTCGGATAAGACCATTCGTTCTAGATTGAAGCGAAATGCGCTTTCAATTTCGAAGAACCGGCCCGGGAAACTGTCCATACTTTCATCCGGATGGTGGTTAAAGCGGCCGAAAGAAGAAGATGCGGATATGCCTGCTTTGGAACGCCTGATTGGCCCAGTTGCTTACAGAGGGCGTCAGACGATGGTTCAGAAGAAAACAACGAGCCTCAACAAGAGAACTACATCAAAGTCCAATCGAACCCCAGTGTCTGATTTGAACCTCTCAAAGAGAAATGTTCCAACGCATACAATCGCAAGTGAACGTTCAACATACTCTGGTCCTCGTCGACCTGGGCAGAGGCGTAACTGAGAAATGTTCTTCATAGAATTCATGAACCTCTTTTGCTTGGTTTGTTCATGAGCAATCGTTCGCCACGAGAATCTGTCGACGCAGTACTTGCCGCCACAAAGCAAAGTTCTCGATTATATGGACAAGGTCTCGGTATGATAGCCTCTGAAAACATCATTTCTCCGAACGTCAAGCGGGCAATCAATTCCGACCTTCACGGGCGCTATGCTGAAGGCCTTCCTGGAAAGAGATATTACCAAGGATGTGATGATTTTGATACCATTGAAAGCATTGGTATCGATCTCGCAAAAAAGGTATTTCAAGCAAATTTTGCAAATATCCAATCAACGTCTGGAACGGTTTCCAACATTGGGGCTTTGAAAGCATTGGCAAAGCCAGGAGATTCAATTACAGCTGTTTCAACAGCTGACGGCGGCCACATTTCTCATGCTCGAATGGGAGCAGTTGGCTTGCGGGATCTCGATGTCTCCACATACCCTTGGAATGAAGAACGAATGGAGCCCGACATCGATGCGTCGTGCAAACTTATTCGAGAGATTCAACCAAAAATTACCTTGGTAGGGCAATCGGTATTCCTGTTCCCAACTCCACTTCGAGAATTGGCCGATGCTGCACATGAAGTCGGCTCGACAGTCATGTACGATGGAGCGCATGTTCTCGGTTTGATTGCTGGTGGGGTATTCCAAGATCCACTACGTGAAGGTGCTGATGTAATGACAGGGTCCTCTCACAAGACGTTCCCCGGCCCTCAAGGTGGATTTTTGTTATCGTCCAGTGAGGATGCAACGTTTCATCGACGGTTGAACAATGCCATGTTCCCCGGTGTTTGCTCTTCCTATCATCTTCATCATGTTGCTGGGAAGGTGGTTGCTCTTGCAGAGTTTGAAGCATTTGGCCAAGCGTATGCAAACGACATTGTCCGAAACGCGAAGGTGTTTGCAGAGTCACTCGCTGCTGAAGGTTTTGATGTACTTGCGGAATCACGAGGCTATACAGCATCACATCAAGTTTTGACTCGGCACGGTGCTATCGATTCTGGTGCAGGAGCTACTGCAGCGAAAAAACTCGAAGATGCAGGGATTATCACGAACATGAACATGTTGCCTGGTGATACGAAAGCAATGAGTCCTTCGGGATTGCGATTAGGTGTTCAAGAACTCACACGCGTTGGCATGGGTGTTCGTGAAATGAATGAAGTGGCTTCTCTTTATGCTCGAGTTTTGCTCCACGATGAAGATCCAAGAGCCGTTTGTCAAGATGTTCATCATCTGAAATCAGATTTTCAAAATGTACACTATTGCTTTGATTCTGAAACGATCCCTGCCTATGAAGGGATGTGAGTTGCATCGATTCAAATGATTCCGATGACGATGTGTCGGGCAATGGTCGAATATACGATGCACTGATTGGTGATGTCATCATTTGGAAACAGCATGAATTTCATACATGGTGGAATATATTTGAAAGCCATGTTAATCATCCGCTCAGTCGTACATTCGTGAATGCTTTTGTTGATGCGCTGGAATTGAAAGGACTGTTGAACACTAAACGTGGTATATTCGGACAAAGAAAATTCGATAAAGAATTGAAATTACTAAGTTCGACATTAGGATGGGGTTTTATTGACCTTCAACAGAGATGTGTGACCCAAAGCGCCCATTCTCTCCTATCGGTTGCTCTCGCTCAATATACCTTGGAAACACTTGGGCAATGTCGTTACAAAGTTCGATGGGTAGAACCTCGGCCACAAACAGTGCAACTAGATTTGGAACTCTCTAGCAATTTACCTTCGCCGCAATCTCACGGTTTACCACCATGGTGTAGTATGTCTCAAGATGGTCAGAGGCGTGCGTCAAATCCTACGTTTGACATTGTTAACGATTATGAATTGAGATTGGAAGGTGAACGTGTCGTTCTCGTTCCAATACAAGCGATTGAACGATTTCTTGTAGCATGTAAGCCGTATGGTTCAGCATCAAACATGGAATGGTTTGAGTCAAACGTCGAGATGAATGATTCGGATCACCAACTCCTTGGAACAATTATCCAATCTATTGCATCCATGTTTCTAAAGAGCGATAAACCGGTTTACATTATTGATGGATCAAGTTGGCATTCATACATTGACCATTATCTTCATGAACGAGGCTGGGGTTCACTTGATGTCGCCAATTACGATGGTTCGACGTTTGAGCTCAGTGGTTCGTTGAAAAAAGGGTCCCATTTGCCGTTTACACTGGGAATTCTTTGTGGAATGTGGGAGAGAGCACATGGTCGAGCATATCGAGTATCCCTCGATGAAAAAAACGATATTTTTCTTGTCAAAATAGAATCGTTTTTGCAATATCAAACTGCGTAAAATATCGATTCATCGACCCTTTTTTGTTGAGCAAATAAGGTCAAGGTTCATAACCGAACCATGTCGTGCCACAGATAGTCAAGACGCGGAGGCTACATCCTATGTCACTTAATCACAACCAAATGGCTTATGCAGCAATCATTTCGACGCTTATTTTTGGATCTTTATTCGTGGGAATAAGTGGCTTCTATCAAACATCATCAGGAGTTGGTGACTTCGACAGCGCAGCAGAAGATGATATCAATCCCGATGTTATAATCCAATCAACCGATCCTACCGATAATGATGAAGGAATAGGTGATGGACTTCCAGATGTTTTGGAAGAATCACAATACGGTACTGATCCGAATGACATTGATACAGATGATGATGGAATGAGTGATGGCTGGGAAGTTGCTCACGGTTTGAATCCTCTTGACAGCGGTGAAACTGAAGAGGCTGAGGAAGAATCAGGTTCGACCCAACAAGCAGATGATGCGGATGTAAGCAATGAGAGTGATTCCTGGCCTGATCCTACACAAGGAAGGTACGGTGACCCAGATAACGATGGTTTGACAAACGAACAAGAGGCTGCTCTGGGAACTGACCCACAACGTGCTGATACGGACAACGATGGATTGAACGATCGTTGGGAATCGCTTTACACGATGAATGTCTCATCTCCTGATGGAACGGTTATGTTGTTCAATCCACTTTCCGGTAACTGGGATTGTACGCTTTTGAACGGACCTCTTGAACAAACGCTTTCAGATTTGCTCGAAGAATTTGAAGGTGCTCCAACTTGGGAAGAACTTGAGAACCCGTTGGGTAAGCACTCTTGTGATCAAGTCCTTGATTTAGATGATGATGGATTGCTCAATTTCCAAGAAGAAGCATATGGAACGAATCCTGCCGCAAAAGATTCAGATAGTGATATGCTTCCAGATATTCTCGAAGTAAGCAGCATCGCCATGAAACTAGATTTCCAAGTTGGTTCGACGTGTGGTGAACCTGTGAATACACCATTGAAAGACCGTCAACCGTCCGTTTCACCATTTGCTGATGAAGTGAGTGCATCTTGGTTCCTATCGGACATGGATGGTGATGGTTACCTCAACGGACCGAGTGATTGGGACACTGATGGAGATGGTATGCCTGATGGTTTTGAGTATTGTTTTTCTTTCGCGGAAGCCCATCCAGCGAACCAGCCACCATCACCCAATCCCCAAAAGGCAAATTCTGAGCGATTGAATCCTTCGAATGCTTCCGATGGTTACAGCGACTGGGATGAGGATGGTTTGAACAATCTCGAGGAATACCAAGTTGCATTAAAGTTTGGACTTTTCAACGGATTGCCATCCTTTACCTCTCCATGGCTAGAAGATACTGATGGCGATCAAATGCCGGATGGTTGGGAAGCATCACAATACAATCGAACAACACTTGAGTATCCTCTTAATCCAAGAAACGGTTCAAATGGCGGCGAAGACATTGACTTCGATGGTTGGGATTCTGATGGTGATGGAGATGTTGTTTTCGATACTCTCGAACTAACGACAACTGTCGTTGATGTCTATGTTCAGAAGGGAGACTACGTAACTGCAAACACAACAGTAGCTCGCGGCCAATACACTGTTGGTGGAGGGGCGAAGGAAACCGTTTACTTGGTCGCTCCTGTCGACGGATACGTGTATCACATCCATGTTGCTCCTGGGGATCAAGTCGAGTCTCGTCTGTTTGTGTGGATGAACATCGTCGAAGAAACCGAACGATTCACCAACCTGATGGAATATCAGGCAGGTGTAGATGAAAATGGAGAGCCAGCAGGTCGTTCAACCGATCCGACGCATGGCGATACGGATCTTGATGGATTGTTGGATGGCATTGAAGTCGGAGGGTGGCAAATTCTTGTCGTTAATCGTGGTGTTCAATTGACATGGGTTGTTTCGGATCCAGGTCTCCCTGATACTGATTCGGATGGACTTTCCGATTTCATGGAATTCTCTTCCACGTGCGATGGTCAAGGCTCCAATGCATCGAATGTTGATACGGACGGTGATGGTGAAAGCGATCAACAAGAAGTTATGCTGGGTTACATGTTCAATGGAGAGCAGTATTTCACTTCTGCCTGTATGTTCGACACCGATAACGATGGCCTAGAAGATGGTGAAGAAGTGATTGCAGGTGCGGATAATTTCGTCACGCATGCCAACAACTCGGATACAGATAATGACGGTCTAATCGATGGTCATGAAATCCTCTTCATCCCCCGCCCGTTCCAGCTCGAAACTAACCCGCTGATCAACGATACGGATGCTGACGGCATGCTCGATGGATGGGAGATGCAAGTTAAGTCAACGGAAGAAAACACCAATTCTCACTCGCTTTGGGTTGCGATTTCTAATTGGGATCGCCCTGGATGCACTGAAACTCAGACGAACAGTTGTCTGATGGAGCCTGGTGGTTATGTCTGGATTAACTGGCTTGGTGGTTTTGAATTGCAAAAGAAGTACGCTGTTTCTGAAATGAACCTTTCTGGATTCGATATGCCTGGTAACTCTCTCTGTGATGGCTGTAAAGGACGATGGGCTCTAGATCCCTCACTCAACTCCCTCAAAGACGACACGTATGATGTCGACAATGATACGCTTCCTAACGGAGCAGAATCACCATCGAATTGGAACACGAATCCAGTGGATGACGATACTGACGGCGATATGTTGCCAGATGGCTGGGAAGTGAAATATTCCTACGAAGCTATCAACAACAATCTTGTCGACAACTCCACCATCAACGCATACGGCGCACGTGGCGTCATGGATCCATCGATGGCAGACAGTGACCTCGATGGTATCAATGATGGAGAAGAAGACCCCGATAAGGATGGTCTCAATCGTACGGGCCTCATCAGGAAATACTGTCCAGGATACAACGATTCAACGAATGCAGAATGCAACATCGATCCGGACACTCCTGATGGAATGAAATTCTACAACAATCTCGAAAATTACACGAATTTTGAGGAATTACAAAACGGAACGAATCCTGTGAGCAACGATACGGATGGAGATGCTTGGGAAGATGGCCCAGAAGTTTACTACATGGACCATGATGATGATGGCATGGCTACTGGCTGGGAATATCACTTTGAATTTGACCCATTCGATGGGGCAGATCGTTTGGTAGATAGCGACGGCGATGGACATACCAACTATTGTGAGTTCAAGTGGGATACAAATCCAAGAAATCCAATTAGTTTCCCCGGACAAGGGGAATTATGTGATCCATTTGAAGGTCAATGACGATGTCAAAGAATGTCAAAACCAGTTTATTGCTCGTTTTCAGTTTGCTGCTGACATTATTGATGCCGAATTCTTCTGCTTTGGAAGGCGATGAGGATTTTGAAATTATCACATTTGATCAAGAAGATGGCCATCATGTGTCTTCGACGTTAAACCTCTCAGGTGATTCTACTGTTGCTCTGGCATCGGTTGAAATTGAGTTATGGAATATTTCACAGCCGGACCAATGGACACTTATCCTCTCAAGTCCATTTCTCGACAATGTTGTTCCATACACTGATGTAAAAAGCGATTCGACAATGTGGTCATGGAATCATTCGTTCGATTTAACCGACATTGATTGTACCTGTTATGTTGAAATTTCTTTATTGGAACAAACAGATTTGACCTCATTTGGCTTGCTCGTCTATGCGGGAGATGACGATCATCGCCCTGTGTTACGCCCTTCCTCATCATCTGAGGCTGATACTTTGACGACAACGCAAATATTTAGCGAAGACATGATTGATGTTTCTTTTGACTATATCCTCCCTCCTAGTCCTGAAAACTCCGTGCAGAGCAATCTCAACATCATTCCAGAGGTAAGGTATTGCTCGGCACCTTACGGAATTTGTATAGAGGATTATTCGACAATAGCGACAACATACTCTGTTGGTGATGAACTGGAGTTGTTGATTGATGTAGATGGCAACCAACTCGATGATGGATTCTATTTGTTGCAAATTCAAATTCAAGATCCTTTCTTAACACTCTCAAATAATTTGACCCAGTATATCGTACTCGATCAAAATCAACCATCGGTTGAATTAACAGCCATTGAGCAAGTGAATGAATCGGGGATGGTTGTTGTTGATGTTGAAGTATCTGATGGTTA
Organism: Candidatus Poseidoniaceae archaeon; assembly: GCA_030741455.1. GTDB lineage: Archaea > Thermoplasmatota > Poseidoniia > Poseidoniales > Poseidoniaceae > MGIIa-L2. The sequence continues at coordinate 13,385 of JASLVI010000017.1, forward strand.
TACTGGATCTCGGTTCGTCATCACATGGACGATTACCGAACCGGGTGAATCTCCTCGTTCGGTATCTGAAACTGAACTTCTGCAAGATAATCGCCTAGAATTCGAGGCGAAGAAATCTGGCAGGTATACTGTGACCGCTCTCGTACGTGATTTAGGTGGCCATCTTGTTGTTGTTGAACACAATGTTTCTGTTGTGAATCAACGGCCAACGGCAGTGGTTCGATTTGATGGATTCCAAATATTCAATGATTCAGTTGTAACCATTCCTTCTGATGGTACTTGGGTATTCAGTGCAAATGATTCGACTGATACTGGTAACGACCAACAATCGCTTGAATACTATTGGTACGTCGATGGGAAGTCGTTGTTAAGTGGGAAATCCTATCTCGAATCATCTGATATTCAATCATCTTCTTACCGTACCATTCAAGTGGAAGTTGTTGATGATGATGGTGCATCGAATGAGCTAAGTTTTCAAGTGATCCAACAAGAAGCAGAATCCAAAGAATCTCTTGCTGATGTTCCTTTATATTCCATCCTTACGCTTTTCGTTATGTTGTCCCTTGGTCTTCTCTATGTTCTGCGCAAACGAACCCAATCAGATGTGAATTCGGGATTTGTAAAATGGACTGAACGTGGTAAAAAGCCAAAGAATTGATTAAAAAACTGTGGCGGTTGGATTGAACTGGTGAGAATATGTTTGATGGAGCATTCAAATCATTGCCGACTAAGCCAAAGGCAATATCGAAGGATTCCTACAGGGAACGACAACAGAGGTTTCTTTCTCAATATGATGTTGGTGATTTAATCATTGTATCATCTCTTCCTGAAGCTACTCGAAGTAATGATGTCCACTATCCATATCGTTCATCAAGCGATATGCTCTACATGTGTGGTTGGTCAGATCCTGAGGCTACTTTGTTGTTTTATCATGATGAAGGAAAATGGGTCACGCACCTATTTGTGCAACCCAAAGACACGCTCATGGAAATTTGGGAAGGGCGCCGTCCTGGTGTCGAAGGGGCGCTCAAGGATTGGCCAGTTAATCAAGCAAGTCCATCTGATGAACTCATCGATTATCTTGAACAACTCCTTGAGGATGCTGTGCGTGTTCATGTACGAACCGGTATTAACACGCTAATAGACTCAATTGTCATGCAAGCTGTCGAAAAGCGAGATCGCAAACGCCAACACTTTGGAACAGGGCCAATAAGTATTGAAGATCCTAGTCGGCGTATTGCTGAAATGAGGCTGCGTAAGTCGGAAGAAGAAATTGAACAAATGCGTTATGCAGCCGAAGTATCCTCGAAAGCACATGCGTTGGCAATGGCAGCAAGCAAGGATGGAATTCATGAGTTTCAAATTCAATCGATTATCGAAGGATTTTTTGTTTACGGCGGGACAAGTGGTTGGGCATATCCTTCAATCGTTGGTTGTGGTGAAAATGCAACCATTCTGCACTATACCGTGAACAACGCTCCTTGCCAATCTGATGAAATCATCCTCATCGATGCAGGTGCTGAGTACGAGGGATATGCTGCCGATATTACGCGTTCATGGCCAATTGGGGGGTCCTTTTCGGAGGCTCAACGTGAAATCTATGAGATTGTACTCGAAGCTCAGGAAAAAGCAATCGATGCTTGTCGAGTTGGTAATCCATACAATATGCCGCATGAAGTTGCTTGTCGTACACTTGCTGAAGGGCTCATTCGTCTTGGAATTATTACACAATCTCTTGAACAAGCCCTTGATTTTGAAACAGGCGATTTGCGTAAATGGTATATGCATAATACTGGCCATTGGCTTGGACTTGATGTTCATGATGTTGGAACGTACAAACCAGATGGGACTCCACGACTTCTTGAGGCTGGCATGGTCTTGACCGTTGAGCCAGGGCTGTATTTTGGTGCATGGCGACCGGATGTTGATTGTCCTGAACGATATGCGAACATTGGCATTCGGATTGAAGATGATGTACTTGTTACAGAAGGAGATCCTGATGTCCTTACTGCGTCGTGTCCAAAAACAATTGCTGATATTGAACGGATTGTTGGAAGTCTCTGAGGTGACTCCATGACTTGGGAAGCGATTTTGGATCGCATACGTTCGACGGATGAGATTTTCCGACTAACTGTTGATGAGTGTGTTGAATTATACAACAATGCACCATTGCATCAATTGATGGCTGCTGCTCATCGTCGACGGCTTCTTCATAACCCTTCAAACGAAGTAACTTATCTTGTTGATCGAAACATCAATTACACGAACGTCTGTACAATTAACTGTCAATTTTGCTCGTTTTATCGCCCACCAGGTCATGATGAAACCTATACACAATCCTATGAAGAAATACATCAGCGTATTCATGAGTTGGAAACGATAGGGGGTTCACGTATACTTATGCAGGGTGGCGTTAACCCTTCACTCGATTTTCCATGGTACATCAATCTGATTCAAGAGCTTCGCGAACATCATCCCACGATTGATCTCGATTGTTTTTCTCCAATTGAAATTGAAGGAATCGCTGAAGTGACGAATCTTTCAACGAATGAAGTACTTTCTCAACTCAAATCTGCAGGCATGCATGGTCTTCCAGGAGGTGGAGCCGAAATGCTTGTGGAGACAGTACGAAAGGACGTGTCACCAAAGAAAGGGCATCCTGATAACTGGTTAAGAGTTATGAAAGAAGCGCAATTACTTGGTTTGACAACAAGCGCAACAAATGTTATTGGTTTTGGTGAAACCAATCACGATCGAATTCAACATCTAAACAGGATACGCCAACAACAAGACGAAGTCCACAAAGAAGGATTCCCAGGATTCACATCATTTATTGCATGGCCTGTTCAACTTGAAACCAATACCTTTGGTAAACGCAACCGTGGTCAAAACCGTTTTGAGAGAGGTGCAGGTTCGACAGAATACCTTCGACACGTAGCAATTTCGCGTTTGTTTTTGGATAATGTGGTTCACATACAGGCATCATGGCCAACCATGGGTATGGGTGTAGCACAGATGGCACTGCTCGCTGGAGCAGATGATGCTGGCTCAACAATGATGGAAGAGAATGTTGTATCTGCTTCTGGTACAACAAAATTAAGCGCAACCGAGTATGAACTTCAACTGTCAATCACTCGAGCAGGTTTCACGCCTGTTCGTCGAAACAGTGATTACGATCGATTGGAAACACCTGATGCGTTAGAGAATGCACCCGATGTTGCTTGTCAACCACCGAATCAGATTGTTGAGTTGGTATAGAAAACAACCCATATCTCTGCAACGATGTTTCTTCCACCCTTACTGGATTCTCCAGTAGGATTGTATTCTTGGCCATTGTATAATCCACGATATGTCAATTCATTGACTTGCCCATTCATATCGACCCATGATGTAATGTCATAATTCCATTGTTTAACATCCTGCCCAGCGCACCATCCTGCACGTCCAAATGGCCATGAACCAAACTGGTTTGCTACGACACCGTTGCTCACTTCATTTTCACATCCAGTATTTGAATTGACGATTGGATGCCATTCATACACATGATTGGAACCCATGTAGTAATGGTGTTGATGATCACAAAATTCAGCACAATTCGCATCATCCTTTTGGAAACCATGCCCCGTAATTGTCGCAACAATTTCAACACGAGTTGTATTGTCTGGAACAGTGAAATTTAGGTTTCTTACGTAACGACTCTCATTGTTGTATGTTCCATCAAATTGTCCTCCAGTAAAACCGAATTCTGCATCAAAGGCACGCTCACCACTGCCCCAATTTGAGAAGAGGAATTTAATCGTCATGTCCCCTTTATTGGCACCTTTGTATCGGAACCTTCGATCTTGATCATCCTCCAGCATGAATAGGTATGGACTAATGTCGGTTAACCAACGACCTTCCCTGCCATATGTTGTAATCCATCGCATAAATTCAGTGCCACACACAGATGAATTGTCTGCATCACAGATGTAAAGATGTGCGAGATAATCCCATTCGTGACATCCTCCATAGGTTCCATCACTCTTCTGATATCGGTTGCTACGTTCATCGCATGCATGTTCATGAAAGACTTCCAAGGTATCGTATGAACTCATATTGCTCGGCATCGTGAATGATGCATTCCTGTATGAGTTATGGTTCGCACCCCAACCGCCAGCATGTCGCTCAAAGTCATACAGGTTTACGACGTCGATTCCATCGTCTTGCATGCGAATTTCAGGTTCAAATTCCGCATTCCATTGGTGTGGTTCGTAGGTATAGTGAAACGGATCGTTTGTCTGAGAAATCCATGCGTAAATGGAACCCGTATCTCTGGCTCGCTGGAATCGATCGATGCCCATGAAGAAGGGGCTGTTGAAATTCGAAATCATCTGACCCAATCCACCTTGAATGTTACTTGCATCCATGTCGATGTAGTGAATTCGGCCATCCCATTTCTCCTCTTCACTTGGATTTAAACGAGCTTCAACATCACTTTTTCGAGAGAGAACATCGTTATGATATGTTGAATCGAAGGAACCATAGAACAAATGTGTATTTTCAGGAAGGTTACGTATGAAGGTACCTGGATTGGTTGACCATGTCCCTGAATTCGAATTTCCACTCCCATCGGTATACTTGAACATGAACAGGTATACATCGTTTCCAGTCCATTTGTTTTGGAATGTAAATGTTCCATCCAGTGTGGGGACCGTGAATGTAGGTACAATATCCATTGGTCCAGAGACGCTTGTACCTGCAGTCCATTGAACCGGTTTTTGATTAATGGAGCATCCATCCACATCGATGGTCCAACGTTGAGGACTATTCGCACATATGTCTACATTAGCGAAGACGCCATCATTATCGAGATCTGCACATCCAACAGCATTCACTTGTAACCCATTCGGTGTTCCTTCACATTCATCGATGAGGTCATTGATCGAATCTCCATCGCTATCTCGTTCGACAGCAGCACAGCCAAATTCATCGACATCTAGTGCACCAAGAGGCGTGGTTGGACACAAATCTAAGGTTGCACCAGTTGCATTTACATCGTTAACATTGTCATTGTCATCGTCTAAATCCTCGGTTGAATCATAACAACCATCCATATCAAAATCTGTTAATGAATCACGTTCCAGCATCCAATTTGAACGACCCTTTGGACACAAATCGGTTGTATCATTTTCACCGTCATTATCATCGTCCAGATCTTCAAGAAGATCATTACAACCATCTTGGTCCCAATCATTGTACAAGTTCGCAGGCCAGTTTATTTCACCATCCAAACAAGCATCATATACGTCGAGAATTCCATCTCCATCATCGTCATCATCATTCGTATCGTCATGGCAGCCATCGCGATCTCGGTCATTTTGAACGGTACTTATCCAACCAATGGGCGATGTACAACCATCGTTCGAATCCATAATTCCATCATTGTCATCGTCGAGATCTTCATCATAATCGCGACAACCATCTTGATCAGCATCGCTTTGTACATTCGATGCCCAACCATCAGATTCTCCAAATCCGTCTGGACACAAATCGAAGTCATCAAGAATACCGTCGCCGTCTTGATCGTCGTTTGCTTCAATGATAATGGTCGTATTCCGATAATCATCCGTCAACGTGTACATTCCACATTCCGCCATCGTGGATACAATGAATGATTCAGATCGAGTATCCAATTCTGTTAACATATAGGTAAATGTTCCATCCTGCTGAATTGAAAGTTGATTTGACTCAAGTATGGAATTCTCATCGGGAATT